>JAQYVQ010000313.1 GCA_030145435.1 Syntrophobacteria bacterium
GGGATGCGCCATTTCGATGTTCAGGTGGTCGGTGGAATCGCCCTGCACCGGGGAAAAATCGCGGAGATGAAGACCGGGGAAGGCAAGACCCTGGCATCCACACTGGCGGCCTATCTGAACGCCCTGGAGGGGAAAGGCGTACACATCGTCACGGTCAACGACTACCTGGCCCGCAGGGACCGGGACTGGATGAGCCCGATCTATGAATTCATGGGGCTCGCCGTCGGCGTCATTCAGCACGACATGGACAACGAAGACCGCCGGGCAGCCTACGATTGCGACATCACTTATGGGACCAACAACGAGTTCGGGTTCGACTACCTGCGGGACAACCTGAAGATCGACCCGGACGAGTGCGTCCAACGGGAACATCATTACGCTATCGTGGACGAGGTGGACAGCATCCTGATCGACGAGGCCAGAACGCCTCTGATCATCTCGGGCCAGGTCGAGAAGTCCTCGCACCGCTACAACGTGTTCAATCTGCCCGTCCGGCAGCTCGTTTCGCGGCAGCGCTCCATCGTGAACCGCATATTCGAGGATGCGCAAAAGCATGGTGAAGAGGACTCGGACAACTGGGAGAAGTTCTTTCTCCTGCTGAAGGTCGAAAAGGGTGACCCGAAAAACCAGAAGCTCCTCGAGTACATCGCCGCGAATAAAGACGCCAAGAAGAAGATGCTCCACGTAGAAAATGAGCTGATGCGGGACAAGCGGATGGGCGAGCTGGAAGAGGGGCTTCTCTACACGATCAGCGAGAAAGAACACAACGTGGACTTTGCCGAAGACGGCCAGAAGGAACTCTCCCGGAACGAGCACGACCTGTTCATCATCCCGGACCTGGATAATTCTTTTTACGAGACCGAAAAGGACGATTCTCTGTCGTTGATCGAAAAAGAGGAGAAGAAGGCCCTTTTCCGACAGCAGTTCGAGGAGAAGACTGAGAAGATCCACAACATCACCCAACTCCTGAAGGCCTACACGCTGTTCGAGAAAGACGTGGAGTATGTGGTGCACAACGGGGAAGTAATCATCGTCGATGAATTCACGGGCCGCATGATGCCCGGGAGGCGGTACAGCGATGGGCTGCATCAGGCCCTGGAAGCAAAAGAGGGCGTAACAATCGCAAAGGCCTCTCAGACCATCGCCTCCATCACCTTGCAGAACTACTTCCGGCTCTACGAGAAGCTGGCCGGGATGACGGGAACGGCCGATACGGAAGGCGTGGAATTCGCGAACATCTACAAACTCGACGTGATGGTCATTCCCACGAACGAGCTGATGGTGCGAACCGATTATGCGGACGTGATCTTCAAGACCGAGGAGGAGAAGTTCGAGGCCGTCGTGGAGGAAATCCTGGATTGCTACGAGAGGAAGCAGCCCGTGCTCGTGGGCACCGTATCGATCGAGAGATCGGAGCGGCTCGCGAAGATGCTGAAGAAGAAGGGGGTCCCTCACGAGGTCTTGAACGCGAAGCACCATGAAAAGGAGGCGAAAATCATCTCCCAGGCGGGCCAGCCGGGGGCGGTCACGATTGCCACGAACATGGCGGGGCGAGGCACCGACATCGTCCTCGGGCCGGGGGTGCCGGACTTTGGGGGGCTCCACGTGTTGGGCACCGAGCGACACGAAAGCCGCCGCATCGACAACCAGCTCCGGGGACGCTCGGGCAGGCAGGGGGACCCGGGCTCGTCCCGCTTCTACCTCTCCCTGGAAGACGATTTGATGCGCATCTTCGGGTCGGACCGGATCGGCGGCATCATGGAGAGGCTCGGCATGCAGCGGGGGGAGGCGATCGAGCACGGACTCGTCTCGCGGGCGATCGAAAACGCCCAGCGGAAGGTCGAGGCCCGGAACTTTTCGGTCCGAAAGCACCTGCTCGAATACGATGACGTGAACAACAAGCAGCGGGAGATCATCTATGCGAAACGCAAGGAGATCATGACCACCCCCGAGATCAGAGAGCTGTTCTTCGAATTGATGGAAGAAATAGAGGAAGAGCTGCTCGACAAGTATCTGCCGGAGGGGGTCCACCCGGATGACTGGAACCTGAAGGGGCTCGAGTCGGAGATCGCCCGCCGGTACTTGATCGCGAAGAATCTCTCCCGCCGGGACAACGGCCCCCCCACGCCGGAAGAGATCTCCGAAAGGCTGGAGGCCGCCTTTCGGGAGACGTACGAAAGAAAGGACAAGGAAATCGAACAGGTGGTGGAACGGATCCAGGACCACCCTCCCCAACTCCTGGACCGCATCTTCGGCAAGGAACGAAGCCTGGAGGGCTTCATCCGGCAACGGATGCTCGAGACCCTGGACCGTCAGTGGATGGACAACCTCTATGCCATGGATCACCTGAAGGAGGGGATCGGGCTTCGCGGGTACGCACAGCGGAATCCCCTGCACGAGTACAAGAGGGAAGGATTCGATATCTTTTCGGAGATGATGGAAAATTTCAAGCAAGAGAGCGCTGAGGCAGTGTTTCGCGCCACCTTTGTCGAGAGAAAACATGACGCTCCCAAGCCGGTGATCCGGTCGATGGACGAGGGGGAAAAACCGGCACAGGCCATGGACCACGGGTACGACCCCGACGCGATCCAAACCAACACCTCCGAGGGCGACACGAAGCGAAAGCCCTTTCGGAGGGGAGCCGAGAAGGTGGGCAGGAACGACCCCTGCCCGTGTGGTGCGGTCGATGGGAGCGGAAGACCGATGAAGCACAAGAAATGCTGCGGACGCTAGGGAGAAGACCAGTGGCAAAGAAGAAGTCTCTGATCAAGGCTCCACCCGAGCCGCGACAAGACCCCCTGCTCGTACCCGGCTTTTCGGCCGCGGGCATCTACGGGGGCATCAAGAAGTCGAGGAGGAGGGACCTGGCCCTGATCGTCTCGGACCCGCCGGCACGGGTGGCAGGGCTCTTCACGGAGAACCACGTGAAGGCGGCCCCCGTGCTGATCAGCCGGGCGAGGGTGCAGTCCGGCCCCTGCAAGGCCGTCCTGGTGAACAGCGGCAATGCGAATGCCTGCACCGGAGACCCGGGCCTGAAGGACGCCATCGGGCTGTGCCAGAGGACCGCTGAGGGACTGGGGGTGGACGAGCACGACGTGCTGGTCGCCTCGACAGGGGGCATCGGCAAACGCCTGCCCGTGCAGCGAATCCGAACGGCCCTGCCCCGACTCCTTCGGAAAGTCCGGCCCGGAGGCATCCTGGATGCGGCCGAGGCGATACGAACAACAGATCGGTTCCGCAAAGCGCTCTGGTCCAGGTCGGAGATCGGCGGAGTGCCGGTAACCCTCTGCGGCATCGCCAAGGGAGCCGGGATGATTCGCCCGCACATGGCCACCATGCTCGCCTTTTTCCTGACGGACTTGAAGGCCCCCACCACAGCGCTTCGCCGCCTGCTCAAGGAAGGGGCTGAGAGGTCCTTCAACCGGATCAGCGTAGACGGGGACATGAGCACCAACGACACCGTCCTGTTGCTGGCGAACGGCAGGGCAAAAAACAGGTCGGCAAGCTTGGGGAGCGCGGAATACGAGGCCTTCGCATCCCTGCTCTTCCCCATGATGAGCGAACTCGCCGCCATGATCGTGCGAGACGGTGAAGGGGCCACCAAGGCGGTGGACATCCGAATCCGAGGGGCTCGATCCGAAGGGGACGCGAAGGTGCTGGCCTACCATCTCGCCAACTCCCCTCTGGTCAAGACGAGCTTCTACGGGGGAGACCCGAATTGGGGCCGGTTGATGGCGGCCCTGGGATGTGCCGGCCCCTCGGTGCACCCGCAAAAGATCGATATCTTCTATGATAAGGTCTGCCTGGTGCGAAACGGGGTCGGCCAGGGCGAGAAGAAGACCGACCAGGCCGTGAAGGTCCTCCGAAAGAGCGCCTTCACGGTCACCATCGACCTCCATGTCGGAACAGGGTCCGCCCGTGTCCTCACGTCCGATTTGACCCACGATTATGTGACGCTGAACGCGTCTTACCCTTCCTGAAGTTGGCGATTGAGCGCCGTTGCCGCCCCAGAGGTAAAAGGTCAAAGGAAAAAGGAAAAAGCAACTTCCGGTGCCTGGCCATCTAGCGTTTAGACCTCTTTCGGGGATCCATCTGGCCACAGATTCTTTCACCTTTCGCCTTTTTCCTTTACCCTCAAGGAGGGGGAATGGCTCGGCACGCTCCCGAGCCCGGCGTGGGGAGGCTTTCTTGCTTTTCCACCTTAAGGCGTGATACAAGTTAAAAGTTTACAAAAATACGCACCCTTCTCGATCCTGACGGGCGTGCACGATCCTCTGCACAGGAGGACCTCGTGTCCCGACAGGAGAAGACAGGAGGGGAGGAACCAACAGGGTCTCAAGAAGGAGAACGATCCATGAACAAGATTCCCATGAAGCAACTGCTCGAGGTGGGCGCCCATTTCGGCCACCAAACCAGACGGTGGAACCCAAAGATGAAGCCTTACATCTACGGGGCACGAACCGGGATCTACATCATCGACCTCCAGCAGACCGTCCAGTTTTTCAACAAGGCTTACGAGGCCATCCGGGACATTCGGGCACGCGGAAAGTCGGTCCTTTTCGTCGGCACGAAGCGTCAGGCACAGGATATCGTCCGGGAAGAGGCGCTCCGTTGCGGGCAGTTCTTTGCCAACTATCGATGGCTCGGGGGAACCCTGACGAATTACAAGACGGTCAAGCAGAGCGTCGAGCGCCTCAAACGGTACGACGCGATGAAGGACCGGGGGTACTACGAGCAAGTCACAAAAAAGGAGGCGCTCAAGCTGGAAAAAGAGCGCGTGAAGCTGGAAAAGGTCCTCGGGGGAATCAAGGATATGGAACGGTTGCCCGGCGCCCTGTTCGTCGTCGATGCGAAGCGAGAACGGATCGCGATCCAGGAAGCCGCACTTCTCGGGATTCCGAGCTTCGTCATGGTGGACACGAACAGCGACCCGGACAACATTCCCTATATCATCCCCACGAACGACGATGCCATCCGCTCGATCCGACTCTTCACTTCCCGCATCGCCGACGCGATCCTCGAGGGAGCCGAGCTGTTCGAGAAGAGTACCCGGGGTGAAGGCGCGCGCGAAGAGACGGTCAGGCAGGTAATCCCGGGCAAGGGCATCGCACGCACCGTGGAGGTCGTCCACAAGCGAGAAACGGAAGAACCCGAAGAAGAAGAAAAACCTGCAGAAGCAGAAGAGCAGGAACGAGAAGAGGGGGCAGACAAGGAAGCCTCCCCGGAATAGAAGCATCCCCACCACAAATTCTGCGCCGAAAGACGCTTGAGGAGAGTTGGACATGCAAGTTTCCGCTACGATGGTAAAGGAACTCCGTGAAAAGACGGGTGCGGGGATGATGGACTGTAAAGAAGCCCTGACGACCACCGAGGGCGACCTGGAGAAGGCCGTTGACTTTCTTCGGACGAAGGGCCTCGCAGACGCGAAGAAGAGGGCAGGCAGGGTTGCCTCCGAGGGCCTGATCGGCTCCTACGTCCACATGACCGGAAAGCTCGGGGTCCTGGTAGAGGTCAACTCTGAAACCGATTTCGTCGCCCGAACAGACGAATTTCAAGCGCTCGTCAAAAACATCGCGATGCAAGTCGCAGCCGCCAATCCGCGCTATCTGAAGGCCGAGGAAATTCCCCCCGAAGAGGCCGAAAGGGAGAGAGAGATCTTCCGTGCCCAGGCGCGAGAAAGCGGAAAGTCGGACAATGTGGTCGACAAGATCATGGAAGGCAAGTTCAAGAAATACCTCACAGAGGTTTGTCTCCTGGACCAGTCTTACATCAAGGAACCGGGAATCACGATCAACGAGCTCGTCCAGTCGGTGATCGCGAAGCTGGGCGAAAACATCGAGGTCCGTCGTTTCGTAAGATTTCAGTTGGGTGAGGCCGCGTGACAGAGCCTACATACTCGAGAATCCTGTTGAAGTTGAGCGGAGAAGTCCTTGCCGGCCCCCAACCCTACGGAATCGATCTCCAAACCCTGAAGGGCCTTGCTCAGGAAATCAGAGAGGTCTCGGACCTGGGCGTTTCCATCGCGCTGGTCCTCGGAGGCGGAAACATCTTCCGTGGGCTCGCGGCGAGTGCCTCGGGAATGGACCGGGCGAACGCGGACTACATCGGAATGCTCGCCACGGTCATGAACTGCCTCGCCTTTCAGGATGCATTGGACCGTGAGGGGCTCGTTACGCGCGTAATGACAGCCCTCGAGATGAGAGAGATCGCCGAGCCCTATGTCTATCGCCGGGCGATTCGCCATATGGAAAAGGGCCGTGTCATCCTGCTGGCGGGCGGAACAGGAAACCCCTACTTCACGACGGACACGGCTGCCGCGCTTCGGGCACTCGAAATCCACGCCCAGGTCATCCTGAAAGGGACAAAGGTGGATGGGGTCTACAGCGAAGACCCGGAAAAGAACCCCTCCGCCACCTTCTACCCCACCGTCTCGTATATGGATGTGCTCAAAGGCAACCTCAAGGTGATGGATCTGACGGCCATCTCCATGTGCATGGACGCTCAGCTTCCTATCCACGTCTTCAATATCCGGAAGAGAGGCAACATTCGTCGGGTCCTCGAGGGAGAATCCGTCGGGTCCGTGGTAAAAGGCTAGGAGGAGTCTATCGATGAAAGAGAAGGTTTTTCAAGACATGGAGTCCTCGATGGAAAAGGCCATTGGGGCCTACCAGAAAGAACTCAGTCGGCTTCGCACGGGTCGAGCTTCCCCTGCCCTTCTTGAAGGCATCCGTGTCGATTATTACGGAACGCCGACACCGATCAACCAGACCGCCTCGATCAACATCCCCGAGAGCAGGCTCATCGTGATCCAACCCTGGGACAAGGGCACGATCGAGGCGATCCAAAAGGCGATCCAGAAGGCGAACCTTGGCCTCTCCCCGACCAACGACGGCGCAGTGATCCGGATCTCCATCCCGCCCTTGACCGAAGATAGGCGCAAGGAGCTGGGGAAGCTGGCGAAGAAGATGGCCGAGGAATGCAAGGTCGCCGTTCGCAACATCCGACGGGAGGCGAATGACTCCCTGAAGAAGCTCGAGAAGGACAAGAAGATTTCCGAGGACGACCTTCATCGGGCCACCGAGGACGTACAGAAGAGCACGAATGAGAAGGTTGAGCAGGTCGACCAGATCATGGAGGCCAAGCAGAAGGAAATCCTAGAAACATGATCGCCCGCTGACCCTCGAGAACACAGGCTTCGGAAAGGCATCCATGTTCCAGCAAAGAATCATAACGGGCTTGGCCCTGGTTGCCCTTTTCGTCGTTATCTTCCTGTTTTCACCCCCCTGGCTCGTGTGCGTCGTCGCCACCCTGATCATCCTCCTCGCCTCCTGGGAATTCCTCGAGATGGCCCTTCCGGAGCAGGCCTTCGGAGACCGGCTGCTCTGCCTGGCTCTGGCATCCCTCATCCCTATGGCCGCCTTGCCCGGAAGGGCCGACTGCCTGACAGGCTCGTTGTTCGTTTCCATCTTCGCCCTCGGTGTCCGCTCACTCTTCAGCAGGAAGGAGCTGAAGGCCCGATTCGAAGAGCTCGAACTCACCTTGTTCGGGATCTTCTACGTAAGCTTCACGCTCTCTCACTTCGTCCTCCTGCGAAACCTGGAAGACTGGAAGCCCTGGATCTTCTTCATCCTGATCGTGACATATTTCGGCGATGTGGCCGCCCTTTTCAGCGGAACAAGATGGGGCAGGAGGAAGCTCTCCCCCCTGCTGAGTCCGAAGAAGACCGTAGAAGGGGCTCTGGGGGGGCTGCTCGCCACAGTCCTTGCCGGCTACGCGTGCAAGCTCGTGTTCTTTCCGGCCCTGACGAGCTTTCAGGCCCTCTGGGTTGCCGCGCTTCTGTCGGCGAGCGGGCAGTTGGGAGATCTCCTGGAGTCTCTGATCAAGAGGAGTTACAGTATCAAGGATTCGGGCCGAATGCTGCCCGGACACGGCGGAATCCTCGACCGAATCGACAGCATCCTTCTCGCAGGGCCTGTAGGCTACTATCTGGCCATCCTGATCTGACCCGAACATCTCATGAATCCTGCCGAGAGGTTCTGAAAAGGCCTTGCCGGGCAGAACGAATAGGGGAAGTTTCCGATGATGACATTCGGCGTTTTCATCCTGGTGCTCGGGATCCTGGTGTTCATCCACGAGTTCGGCCACTTCGTCTTCGCCAAGCGAGCCGGCGTCCGGGTAGAGACATTCTCTCTCGGCTTCGGGCCACGCCTGTTCGGGTGGAAGAGGGGCGAAACGGATTACCGGATCTCAGCCGTGCCGCTGGGAGGGTATGTCAAGATGACCGGGGAGGACCCGAAGGAAGAGGATGCGGATCGGGAGGACTCCTTTGCGAAGAAGTCGGTCGCCGCACGCATGAAGATCGTTCTTGCCGGTCCACTGATGAACCTGATTCTTCCTCTCTTCCTGATGCCCCTCGTATACATCGTAGGGATCGAGCAGCCGGCCTACCTCGACGAACCGGCCGTCGTGGGTTGGGTGGAGCAGGACACGCCCGCAGCCACGGCAGGGTTTCGCCCTGGGGACAAGATTGTTCGGATTCAAGAAGAGGAGATCACCACCTGGGAAAAGGCGAAGATCCTGTTCGCTTCGAATCCCAACCAGGCCCTCCGGGTTGAGTTTCTGCGGGAGGGCGAACCGATGCACGCAGAGATCACTCCCGAGTCTTCCGGGTATGAGGGAGGGTACACCGGTCTCGACCAGGAGAGGCCCGCCCTGATCGGCGGTGTCAGCCCCGGCATGCCGGCAGAGAAGGCCGGCCTTGAGGCTGGAGATCGGATCGTCGCGATCGACGGGGCCCCGATACACTATTGGGGCCAGATGGCTGCGATCATCCGCGCCCACCCGGACGACCCCCTCCAGATCGCGATCGACAGAAACGGCGAGGCATCTTCTCTGACCGTCACTCCGATCCTGGACACGGAAACAGAGAGCGGACTCCTGGGGATCGCCTACCAGGAAGAGACGGTCTTCAAGCGGTACGGCCTCTGGAAATCCGTGCAAAACGGGGTTCGAAACGTGGGCCAAGCGTTTGTTCTGACCTTCTACGTTCTGGGCAAGCTCTTTACGGGCGGTCTCTCGATCAAGACACTCGGGGGGCCCATCCTGATCGCCAAGATGACCGGAGACGCTGCCCGGGTAGGCCTGTCGAGCCTGATCAGCTTCGTAGCCTTCTTGAGCCTTCAACTCGGCATCCTGAACCTGCTGCCCATTCCCGTGCTGGATGGCGGCCACGTGCTGTTCCTGACCCTGGAAGCGGTGCTGCGGCGCCCCGTAAACATCAAGATTCGCGAGGGAGCACAGCAAGTGGGCTTCATCATGCTCCTCGTCTTCATCCTGATTATCTCCTACAATGACATTCGGCGCGTCCTGCCGATCCAGATTGAGGAGTTGTTTAAGTGAGGTGAAAGGTCAAAGGCGAAAGGCGAAAGGGACGGATCAAATCTTGAAGAAGGAATCAAGGGGATTCCCACTTCGGCCTTTCACCTGTTTAGGGTTCTTGTTTCAAGACGCTAACCATCCCTTTTCCCTTTGACCTTGGGGGCAAGCGGGTCGCTTTCCTCAAAACGCGGGAGAGGATGGGGGACCATGCTAATACTCGGCCTCGACACGAGTACCTCCTGCGGCAGCATTGCCCTGGTCGACTCAGAGAAGCCCCTCGGTGAGTGGAACCTGAATGTCCGCAAGACACACGTGGGAAGACTTCTGCCCGGCATCCAACACCTCCTTAGGGAAACCGGAATAGAAATCGGGCAAATCGACGGATTTGCCGTTTCCGTCGGGCCGGGATCCTTCACAGGGCTACGCATCGCCCTCACAACGGCCAAGACACTTTCCCTCGTGACGGGAAAACCTCTCGCCGGCATTCCGACGCTGGACGTTCTGGTCGAGAATGTGCCCTTCACGGAAGGGCTGGTCTGCCCCGCCCTGGACGCCAGAAGAGGCGAGGTCTTTGCCGCTGTGTACAGAAAGGACACGCGAGGAAGAACGGATCGTCTCACCGACTACCTGTCGGTCCCACCGGAGGCCCTGTTGAAGATGATTCAGGGCCCCACCCTCATGCTCGGAGACGCGGTCCCTCTCTATGGCGAAAAACTCCAGAAGGAATGCACCCACCGGATCGCCTTCGCACCTCCGGAATACCATTTTCCCCGCGCATCCATCTTGTGCCGCCTGGCGATGAAAAAGCTGTCCGAAGGGGATCATCAACATCCCAGGAAATTGCAGGCTCTGTACGCGAGGGCCTCAGACGCAGAGCTGAACAAAAAAGGCTGAGCGTAGGGGCACGGGCACGGATCCTTCTTTGTTGACAATTCATCGAAATCCTTACATATTTATGGTTTTGGCCTTTTTCGGACAAGCCGGTTCACGGAAGAAATGAGGACGATATGCGAAGCGACCGAGTGAAGAAGGGCCTCGAGAGGGCGCCTGCGCGTGCCCTGCTTCATGCGACCGGTCTGCCGAAGAGCGAAATCGACAAGCCTTTTATCGGAATTGGGAATTCATCTACCGACCTGGTCCCGGGCCACCTGAATCTGCCGGAGCTGGCACGCTTCGTGGAGAAGGGGGTGCACACAGGGGGAGGGTATCCCTTCCTGTTCCACGTGGGGGCCCTCTGTGACGGGATCGCCATGGGCCACAAGGGCATGTTCTACTCCCTGCCCTTCAGGGAACTGGTCGCAGACATGGTGGAGTCGATCGTCGAGGCACACGCCCTGGATGGCCTCGTCCTGATCACCAACTGCGACAAGATCACCCCGGGCATGCTGATGGCCACCGCCCGCCTGGATATCCCTACGGTCATCCTGACCGCCGGACCGATGCTGGCCGGTCATCACAAGGGGCGCAGACTGTCCCTGGTTCGAGACACCTTCGAGGCGGTGGGCAGAAGACAGCGTGGAGAGATTTCCCAGGAAGAACTCGAAGAGTTGGAGGTTTGTGCCTGTCCGGGCGCCGGGTCCTGCCAGGGCCTCTACACGGCCAATACGATGAACTGCCTGACCGAGGTGCTCGGATTGTCCCTGCCGGGTTGCGGAACGGCCCCGGCCGTTTCGGCCGAGAAACGACGGATCGCATTCGAGAGCGGCCTGGCCCTCATGGACGCGGTGCGGGAAGACCGCACGCCCGGAAAGATCCTGACCGCCCAAGCCTTCGATAACGCCATCACTGTGGACATGGCCCTAGGCGGGTCGACCAACACGGTCCTTCACCTGACCGCCTTGGCGAATGAAGCGGGCGTTCCGTTGTCCCTGGACCGGTTCGACCAGATCAGCCGCAACACGCCCCATCTTGGAGACCTGCGGCCCGGAGGCGACTACTTCCTCGAGGATCTCCATTTGGCAGGGGGGATCCCCGCAGTTCTGCAACGGCTGGGGGACCGCATCCAGGAAAGCCTTCATGTGAGCGGCCTGGACATCCGCGAGATTGCAAAATCGGCCCGGCCCGAAGGGGATCAGGTCGTGCGCACCATGGAAAACCCCTTGCGGCCGGAAGGCGGGATTGCGGTTCTCAAGGGCAACCTTGCCCCGGAGGGAGCCATCATCAAGCAGTCCGCCGTGT
Source organism: Syntrophobacteria bacterium (assembly GCA_030145435.1). Lineage (GTDB taxonomy): Bacteria > Desulfobacterota > DSWW01 > DSWW01 > DSWW01 > S015-6. Next base: position 11,557 of record JAQYVQ010000313.1, read on the forward strand.
CCGAGGACATGCTCCGGTTCGAAGGGGTCGCCCGGGTGTTCGATTGCGAGGAGGAGGCCCAGAAGGCGATTCTTTCAGGAAACATCAAAGAAGGCGATGCCGTGGTCATTCGTTACGAAGGCCCGAAAGGCGGGCCGGGCATGCGGGAGATGCTGGCCCCCACGTCGGCCATCATGGGCATGGGGCTAAAGCGGGTGGTCCTGTTGACGGACGGCAGATTCTCAGGCGGAACGCGGGGCCCCTGTGTGGGTCATATTTCCCCTGAAGCCGCGGAGGGTGGGCCCCTTGGGCTGGTAAACGAGGGGGACATCATCGCGTTGGACATCCCGGGTCGAAGCCTTCACTGGAAGGTGGACAAGAAGGAACAGGCCCGCAGACGAGCGAAATGGAGCGCGCCGCCCCCCAAGATAACACGAGGGTACCTCGCCCGCTACGCAAGCCTGGTCACCTCGGCACATACCGGCGCCGTCCTGGCTTGCGGCGCAGGCGATCATCGGAAGGGCGACGACGCCAAAGAGAAGCGCCCTGGTACCCAGCGAAGAAAGAAGGAGAAGCAGGGGTGAAGCAGCTTTCCGGAGCACAGATTTTCGTTGACTGTCTGAAGAGAGAAAAGGTGGACACCATCTTCGGATTTCCGGGTGGAGCGGTCCTGAATCTCTACGACGAGCTCTTTCGTTCAGATATCCGCCACTACCTGGTACGTCACGAGCAAGCCGCTGTACACATGGCTGACGGCTACGCGAGGGCGACCGGAAAGGTGGGGGTCTGCCTGGTCACATCCGGGCCGGGCGCAACAAACACGGTCACCGGCCTCGCCACCGCCTACATGGACTCGATTCCCGTGGTCGTGCTCTGTGGACAGGTCCCGACTCCGCTCATTGGGAATGACGCCTTCCAGGAGGCGGACATCCTGGGAATCACCCGTTCCTGCACGAAGCACAACTATCTGGTGAAGTCGATCAAAGACCTGGGGCGCATCATGAGAGAGGCCTTCCACATCGCGCGCACCGGAAGGCCCGGGCCTGTGGTCGTCGATATTCCCAAGGACATCACGGCCGAAGTCACGGGCTACCAACCTGTCCTGAAGGTCGACATACCGGGCTACAACCCGACCACCGAAGGCCATTCGGGCCAGATCGAACGGGCCCTCGACCTTCTCGTAAAGGCAGAACGCCCCCTGCTCTACGTGGGCGGCGGCATCATCATTTCCAATGCCTACCGGGAACTCAAGCGATTTGCCGAACGGTTTCGGCTGCCCGTGACCATGACACTGATGGGCCTCGGCGGGTTCCCGGGGGACCACCCCCTTAGCCTTGGGATGCTGGGCATGCACGGAACCTGCAGGGCCAACATGGCGATCTCCAACGCGGATCTGGTCATCGCCATCGGGGCCCGGTTCGACGACCGGGTCACCGGCCGAATCGACAAATTCGCCCCCCATGCGAAAATCGTTCACATCGACATCGACCCCACATCGATCAGCAAGAACGTGGTGGTGGACATCCCGGTCGTGGGGGATGCAAGGAAGGTGCTTCAGCAGATCCTCCAGATTCTCAAGAAGGCGAAATACGCGAAGGTCAAGACGCCGAAAAGGACCGAATGGGTCAACAAGATCGAGGCGTGGAAGAGGGAAATGACCCTCGCCTACTCGATGGACGGCGAATTGAAGCCTCAGTATGTGGTCGAAAAGATCTATGAGGTGACCCGGGGCGAGGCCCTGATCACGACCGAGGTGGGCCAGAATCAGATGTGGGCGGTTCAGTACTACCACTTCAAGCGGCCCCGGATGCTCTTCACCTCCGGGGGGCTGGGAACGATGGGCTACGGGCTGCCCGCTGCCCTCGGCGTCCAGGTGGCCCGGCCGGACAAGCTTGTCATCGACATCGCCGGCGATGGAAGCATCCAGATGAACAGTCAGGAACTGGCAACCGCCGTCCAGTACGACCTCCCGGTCAAGGTGGCAATCCTCAACAACGGTTACCTCGGTATGGTCAGGCAGTGGCAGGAGCTCTTCTACGACAAACGGTATGCCGCTGTCGATTCGAGCGCACAACCGGATTTCGTCAAGCTCGCCGAGGCCTACGGGGCGGTCGGGCTTCGCGCCACGAAGGCGGAAGAGGTCGTGCCGGTGCTCAAAGAGGCCATCGCAACACCCAAGCCCGTCATCATCGATTTCCGGGTTTCCCGCGAAGAGGGCGTCTATCCCATGGTCCCGGCAGGGGCTGCCTTGACAGAGATGATCCTTGTGTAAGAAAAGAGGGAGCTCCGTCGAAGGCCGATCCCGGCCTCGACGAAAACCGCGTGAAAGGGCAGACTACCATGCGGCACACGATTTCCGTGCTGGTCAAGAACGAATTTGGGGTGCTTTCCCGTGTTTCCGGCCTGTTCAGTGCCCGGGGATTCAACATCGAAAGCCTCACCGTGGCGGAAACGCTGGATCCCGAGTTTTCCCGCATGACCATCGTAACCGCGGGAAACGAGCAGATCATCGAGCAGATCCTCAAACAACTCCGGAAACTCATCGACGTCATCAAGGTCTCGGACCTGACCGGCAAGCGCTTTGTCGAACGTGAGCTGGCGTTGATCAAGGTCCGGGCAGAAGAAAAGACCCGGGCCGAGGTGCTTCGCACTGTGGACATCTTCCGTTGCAAGGTGGTGGATGTGACGACCAAGACCTACACGATCGAGGTCACGGGCACAGAGGACAAGATTCTGGCGATCATCGACCTGCTCAGCCCGATGGGCATCCGGGAAATCATACGAACCGGCAGGGTGGCGGTCCCCCGGGGGGACTGAAAACACAAGGGAAAAGGGAGCAAATCATGAACGTGTACTATGAGAAGGACGCGGACCTCTCCGCACTGAAGGCCAAGAAGATCGCGATCATCGGCTACGGGAGCCAGGGACATGCCCATGCCCTGAACCTGTCGGAGAGCGGCATGGACGTACGTGTCGGTCTCAGGGAAGGGGGTGGCTCGTGGAAGAAAGCACAGAAGGCGGGGCTCACCGTAAAGTCGATCAGGGAGGCCGCGAAAGAGGCAGACATCATCATGATCCTCGTGCCGGACGAAACCCAGCCGCTGATCTACGAGGAATTCGTTGCCTCCGAGCTGACCCCCGGCAAGGCCCTGGCATTCGCCCACGGGTTCAACATCCACTACGGGCAGATCCTGCCCCCTGAAGGCGTCGACGTGTTCATGGCGGCCCCGAAAGCGCCGGGCCACATGGTGCGCCACGAGTACACCCAGGGAAAGGGCGTTCCGGTCCTGATCGCCGTCCACCAGGATGCGAGCGGCCAGGCGCGAGAGATTGCCCTTGCTTATGCGGTCGGCCTGGGGGCCGGGAAGGCGGGCATCCTGGAGACGAGCTTCCGGGAGGAGACCGAGACGGACCTTTTCGGCGAGCAGGCTGTCCTGTGCGGCGGTGTGTCCGAACTGATCACCGCAGGGTTTGAAACCTTGGTGGAGGCCGGTTATGCTCCCGAGATGGCCTACTTCGAATGTCTCCATGAGCTCAAACTGATCGTGGACCTGATCTACGAGGGCGGACTGAGCAACATGTACTACTCCGTCAGCAACACCGCACAGTACGGAGGCATGAGCCGGGGACACAGGATCATTGGTGAAGAGGCTCGAGAAGAGATGGAGTGCATCCTCGAGGATGTGCAGGACGGGACCTTCGCACGGGAATGGATTCTGGAGAATCAGGCCAAACGGCCTGTGTTCCGCGCCCTCACCCGGTCCATGGAGACCCACCCTCTTGAGGAAACGGGCAAGAAGCTCCGCAAGATGATGCCGTGGATCGAGAAGCAGAAGAAGGTCGACCGGGAGAAGAATTGATGAGCTGGGGGGAAGAGCCGTACATCGTCAAGGAGGCCATCCCGTTCATTGCCGTCTTTGCCTCCCTGGCCCTACTTGCCGCTGCCTCCCGATTCGGGAGCCTGTTCTGGGTGCTTCTTCTGGCGACCGTCTGCATAACCGCCTTCTTCCGCAACCCGCCTCGAACCGTTCCGACGGACCCGAGGGCGATCGTGTGCCCGGCCGACGGAAAGATCCTGAGCGTGGAAGACGCTCCCTCCCACAATCTGCTTCCTGTCCCGTCCAGGAAGATCAGCATCTTCATGAGCCCCTTTAACGTCCACGTGAACCGCGTGCCCGCGTCGGGCACCGTGAAACGGAAAACCCACATGCCCGGGAAGTTCTTCGTAGCCAGCCGACCCGAGGCATCGAGTGAAAACGAGCGCATGGAACTCTTGATCGAGACCCCCGATGGGTTCAGCCTGGGCATCGTTCAGATTGCCGGCCGACTGGCGCGCCGGATCGTCTGCTATCCTGGGGAAGGCGACCCGGTGGAGAAGGGGAAACGTTTCGGGCTGATCCGGTTCGGTTCCCGGGTCGAGCTGTTCCTTCCCCAGGAGGTTTCCGTATCGGTCCAGCCGGGACAACGGGTAAAGGGAGGGGAGACGGTGATGGGGTACTTCCCATGAGCGCACGATTCCGAAACAGGCCATCGAGAAGGGGGCGTCGGCTCCAGAGGGACGATCTCAAGAAGGGGATCTACATCCTCCCCAATCTCTTCACCTCGGCCGGGCTCTTTGCCGGATTCTACTCCATCGTGGCCACCTTGAACGGCGACTTCGAGAGGGCCGC
>JAQYVQ010000600.1 GCA_030145435.1 Syntrophobacteria bacterium
AGCGGCGGGGGCAGCAACCGGCGGACGATTTCCGGCTTGGTTTCCCACAGGACGACAAGCATCTCAGCGTCGTAGAAATCGGCCGTTTCGTTCCGGCCCGCCAGAATCGCCTCCAGAGATTTCACGAAACCCATGGCACACCTCCCGTACGTGATTGAAGATCGTCCAGTATACAAGAACCAGGACGTGGATGGAACCGGGCGCAAGGCAAATCCATAGAGACTTCTTGACAAGACACGTTCAACCTTCCTAAAGTTCAAGACCAGCGTGGATTCCCGAAGAACGGAATCGACTTTCGGGCTTCATGCCGTATCCTGTGGAGGCAGAAAAAGATGCCCATCCGAGAGATCCTGGACCACGTTTTCAAGGGGCGCATTCCACCGCCGCGTCTCCTGCCGGAGACCCTGCTCGACCTCGTTGCCCATCTCAGCAGCGCGAGGGGACGCATTTCCGAGTTGAACTCCATCGAACGATTGCTGACGGCCTTGCGACACAAGGAGCCGGACCATGTTCCGTGCACTGCCCTGATGGGTGGAGCGTGCCGACGGCTCATTGGCGCGTCCTTTGATGAATTCTCGCAAGACGCTGATGTAGCCACGCGCGCCAGCATGCTCGCCCTCGATTTGATAGGGGGGGACGTTGCCTTGCTCGGGTTGGATCTGTCCGTAGAGGCCGCTGATTTAGGACAACCCATCATCTACCCGAAGAACTCCACGGCCTACCCGGATTACGGGAACCCGTTCATCTCCGATCACACAGATTACTGCAAGGTGAAGAGAATCGAGATAAAGGAAGCCCCTCGGATGCAGCGAGTCATCGAGATGGCCCGAAGGTCGGTAGAGGCAAAAGGGATGAGCAAGGTGTTTGTCCCGGTCGTCTCGAGCCCTGTTTCGGTACTCGGCATGATGCGAGGTGCGGAACAGGTCTTCCGAGACTGTGTCCTCTATCCGAAGGAGGTCATGGCCGCCCTGGAGGTCGTAACCGGGGTTCTGATCGATTACATCGATGCCTTGTGCGACGCCGGGCTCATAGCGATTTGTCCGGACATGTTGTTTTGTGCTCGAAGCGGGCTCGGACAAGAGCTCTGGGAGGAGATCGAAGGCCCCTTCAGCCGACAGATCGCGGACGCCATTCACCGTAGGGGCCGTTTCGTCGTGATCCACAACTGTGGGGATGGCCCCTATTTCGATTCCATGATCCGCTTCATGGAGCCCGAGGCGATCACCTTCGCCCGTCTTCCGGATGACTGCCGGGACCGCAAGGCACTGAAGAAGCGCTACGGGGATCAGACCACACTCATCGGAAACGTGGAGACGCCTCTTCTCCAAGAGGGGAGTCCCTATGAGGTCATGGAAGAATGTCGTAGGATCATCGAGGATCTCGGCGATGGAGGCGGGTTCGTTCTCGCCCCCGGGTGCGAATACCCACCGAATGCCAACCTTCTGAACGCAGTCGTTCTCGTCGAAACCGCCCGACGATATGGGTAACAGAGGGGGAAATATGGGCAGCCAAGTGCCGCAAAGAGCAGGCGAAGTCCTCAAGCCCGCTCAACTCGTCCCGGGTCTTCTGTCTCTGTCCTGGCGAATCCCCTCGATCGTCAAGACCATGCGAGCGATTCTGGGCTTTCGCAACGACAGCCCTCTGTCCTTGGGAACTATTCTCGAAAGCAATGCCGAGCAGTATGCCCAGAACACAGCCCTGCTGTACGAAGACGTTCGCCTCACCCACGGGGAGTTCAACAGGAGGATCAACCAATACGCCCACTACTTCTCCGCCCAGGGGGTGAGCAAGGGCGACGTTGTCCTCGTGCTGGTGGACAACCGGCCCGAGCTTCTGATGTGCATAGGCGCGCTGTCCAAACTCGGTGCGGTCGCGTCCCTGATCAACCCGAACCAGAGAGGCAAGGTGCTTCTGTACAGCATCAATCTGACCCGGGGCAGACACTTCATCGTGGGGGAGGAGCTGCTCGAGGCCTTCGAGGAGATAAGGGACGAGCTCCGGTTGACCGCGGATGACAGGCTGTATTACCAGCCGGAATCCGGGCAGACCGGTGCCCCGATTGAATATGAGAACTTGGAGGAAACGATCGAGGACCAGCCGACGAGCAACCCTCCGAGCACCCGGGAGATCAAGCTCGGAGACCCGTTCGCCTATGTGTTCACCTCCGGGACCACGGGCCTGCCCAAGGCATCGGTTCAAACCCACCGGCGTTGGTTCAGCGCCATGTACTGGTTCGGCAAGATCGTCATGAACCTCAAACCCACGGACGTTCATTACTGTCCCCTGCCCTTCTGCCACACGAACGGCCTCAATGTAGCCTGGTCGTCGGCCGCGGGATGCGGCACGGCCCTGGCAATGAGACGCAGATTTTCGGCGAGTCAATTCTGGTCGGACACGCGCAAGTTCAAAGCCAACTCGTTTATCTACGTAGGGGAGGTCTGCCGCTACCTGATGAACCAGCCTGCACGTCCGGACGACCCAGACAACCCGATCGAGGCCATTGTCGGCAACGGCCTGCGGCCGGATATCTGGAAGGCCTTCAAGAAGAGATTCGGCATCTCCAAGGTTTTCGAACTCTACGGGGCCGCCGAAGCCCCACTGATATTTTCGAACCTGCTCAACGTGGACTGTACGGTCGGCACCTGTCTGACACCCTTTGCCATTGTCGAGTACGACACGGACGCCGACGAGCCCGTAAGGGGCCAGGACGGGTTTATGCGAAAGGTGGCCCCGGGGGGGACCGGACTGGTGCTGGCGGAAATCTCGGAGCGTATGCCCTTTGTCGGGTACACCGAAAAGGAGGAAACGGAAAAGAAGATCTTCCGGGACGTTTTCGAGAAGGGGGATCTTTGGTTCAACAGCGGGGACCTCGTCTTCAATCAAGGTTACAAGCACATCCAGTTCGTCGACCGTCTCGGCGACACCTTCCGCTGGAAGGGAGAAAACGTTTCCACCTTTGAGGTGGAGAAAACCGTGAACACCCTGAACCAGGTCGCCGAATCAACCGCGTATGGCGTCGTGATCCCGGGCACGGACGGCCGTGCAGGGATGGTGGCGATCATCCCGGCAACGCCTGTGGAGGCCTTCGACCTGAAGGCCCTGGCAGATAAAGTGCGCAAGGCCCTGCCTTCCTACGCGGTGCCGAAGTTCGTGCGCTTCAAAGAGGAGTTCGAAACAACCGGCACGCACAAGATCAAGAAAAAGGTGCTCAGAGACGAGGGATTTGATCCGAACGTCGTGATCGATCCCCTGTAC
>JAQYVQ010000601.1 GCA_030145435.1 Syntrophobacteria bacterium
AGCGGCGGGGGCAGCAACCGGCGGACGATTTCCGGCTTGGTTTCCCACAGGACGACAAGCATCTCAGCGTCGTAGAAATCGGCCGTTTCGTTCCGGCCCGCCAGAATCGCCTCCAGAGATTTCACGAAACCCATGGCACACACCCCGTGCGTGATTGAAGATTATCCAGCATACAACCAGGACGCGGAGGAACCAAGCGAAAAGGAGGCGAAAAAGGGTCCTTGACAAGGCCTGTTCAATCTCTCTAAAGTTCCGAACAAATCGACATGAATAACAGAGGGGAGAATATGGACAGCCAAGTATCGCAAAGAGCGGGCGAAGTCCTCAAACCGGCTCAACTCGTCCCGGGTCTTCTGTCCTTGTCCTGGCGAATCCCTTCGATCGTGAAGACCATGCGGGGGATTCTGGGCTTTCGGGATGATAGCCCTCTGTCGATGGGGACGATTCTCGAACGGAATGCCGAAAAGTATTCTTCCAACACGGCGTTGCTGTATGAGGACATTCACATCACCCACGAGGCGTTCAACAGGAGGATCAACCAATACGCCCACTACTTCTCCGCCCAGGGAGTGAGCAAGGGCGACGTCGCCCTCGTGCTGGTGGACAATCGTCCCGAGCTTCTGATGGTCATGGGTGCTCTGTCCAAGCTCGGTGCGGTCGCGTCCCTGATCAATCCGAACCAGAGGGGCGAGGTGCTTCTGTACAGCATCAACCTGACCCGGGGCAGGCACTTCATCGTGGGGGAGGAGCAGCTCGAGGCCTTCGAGGAGATAAGGGGCGAGCTCAGGTTGACCGTGGAAGACAGGCTCTATTACCAGCCGGAATCCGGGCAGACGGGTGGCCGGGATGGATACGACAACCTCGTGGAGGCGATCGAGGAGCAGCCTACGAGAAACCCTCCGAGCACCGGGGAGATCAAGCTCGGAGACCCGTTCGCCTATGTGTTCACCTCCGGGACCACGGGCCTGCCCAAGGCGTCGGTTCAGACCCATCGGCGCTGGTTCAGCGCCATGTACTGGTTCGGCAGAATCGTCATGAACCTCAAACCCACGGACATTCATTACTGTCCCTTGCCCTTCTGCCACACGAACGGCCTCAATGTAGCCTGGGGCTCGGTGGCAGGATGCGGAGCAACTCTGGCCATGAGGCGCAGGTTCTCGGCGAGTCAATTCTGGTCGGACACACGCAAGTTCAAGGCAAACTCATTCATCTACGTGGGGGAAGTCTGTCGCTACTTGATGAACCAGCCGGCGCGTCCGGACGACCGGGACAACCCGATCGAGGCGATCGTCGGCAACGGCCTTCGGCCGGACATCTGGAAGGCCTTCAAGCAAAGATTCGGCATCTCGAAGGTTTTCGAGCTTTACGGGGCAGCAGAGGCTCCACTGATCTTCTCGAACCTGCTCAACGTGGACTCTACGGTCGGCATGTGTTTGACGCCCTTTTCCATCGTCGAGTACGACACGGACGCCGACGAACCCGTTCGGGGCAAGGACGGGTTCATGCAGAAGGTCGCCCCGGGAGAGACCGGACTCTTACTGGCCGAGATCTCGGAGCGTATGCCCTTTGTCGGGTACACAGAAAAGGAGGAGACGGAGAAGAAGATATTCCGGGACGTCTTCGAGAAGGGGGATCTCTGGTTCAACTGCGGAGACCTCGTTTTCAATCAGGGTTACAAACACATCCAGTTCGTCGACCGTCTCGGCGACACCTTCCGTTGGAAGGGAGAAAACGTTTCCACCTCAGAGGTTGAAAAGGCTGTAAACACCCTGGATCAGGTCGCCGAATCAACCGCGTATGGCGCCGTGATCCCGGGCACGGACGGCCGTGCAGGGATGGTGGCGATCATCCCGGCCACGCCCGTGGAGGCCTTCGACCTGAAGGCCCTGGCAGATACTGTACGCAAGGCCCTGCCTTCCTACGCGGTGCCGAAGTTCGTGCGCTTCAAAGAGGAGTTCGAAACAACCGGCACGCACAAGATCAAGAAAAAGGTGCTCAGAGACGAGGGATTTGATCCGAACGTCGTGATCGATCCCCTGTAC
>JAQYVQ010000617.1 GCA_030145435.1 Syntrophobacteria bacterium
CATTCGCAAGATCCTCGACATAGCGGTGCTATGCCTGCGGTCTTGCTCGATCGTCGCGGCCGAATCTGACCCAAATCTGGGCGCGAAAACCCATCCCCATGATGACATGATTGGCCCTTCCCCTGTGAAGTTATTTCTGCGCGAACCCTTAGCTCCCCCATTCCAGCCACCGAATGCTGCGCGCCGCTATTAGTCGGGCACGGGCGAGGAGATCTCATAGCTATATATAGCTTTCCATCATGCGCGTAAGTGCAGGCAGAGAGGCGGTTACTTCCTTTCGTGCCTTGGGCCTGAGCTTGTCGTAGGTCTTGCGGACCGCGCGGTTGTCCGTCCCCTGAATCTTACGGTCCGTGACGGCGAGGAGCTCGTCGGCGAGGGCGTCGTAATGAGGTCGAAGGTATTCCTCCCACGTCTTGCCCTTTCCCTCCTCTTGGAAGCGCACGAAGTAAGGGTCCAGTTTGTCGATGAACTCCGGCATCAGGACCTTTACAGCCTTCTCCAGCGTTCTCCCTCCCTGGATATTCTTGATGACCTTGTAGGCGCCCTTGATCGCCATTCCGCCGATTCCGGAGCGTTTTGCGATCTCTTCATCCAGGACCCGCAGGCCATCGGTCAGCACGGATTGTGATACGTTGGGATCTTCGATGATTTCCTTCAGGCTCTTCATATGTCTGGTCTCCTGGTCTTGTGGCGAAGATGCCTAGTGCTATCTGCTGTCCCGAATCAGATTCGTTTTTTCTCTTTCTCACAGGGGCAGATCGTGGGGATTGCCGCCCATTCATGAACAGAAACAATACTCTCCTCTTGCTCTTTCTCCCCCTTCTTCTCCCCGTCCTGCAGGGAAGGGTCGCTCGTCGTATCCTTCGGTTCGAGGAGCAGTACCCGTATTCCCTTGTCTGCAGCCGCCTTTGCCAGGCTGGGGTCACGTGTCAACAGATGTGCCGGCACGGAGCGCTCTTTCCAGAGGGATTCGAGGACCCCGGTCTCCGGGGGAGGGGCTTCGGAAAGGATGCCCGCCATCAGGGGACGATCCATAAAGCAGATGGGTCCCAGCGGATAACCCTTTTTTTCCAGCCAGGATCGTGTCCGGTGTGACCAGGGCCTGGCCTCCTGGGTCAGATAGACCAGCATGCGGCATGCGGCGATCTCGGACAGGGCTTCCGCCGAGCCGGGTTCAGATGCAATCTTCTCCGGATCTCTCCGGAGCAGGGGGGTGGAGATCGGTGGCATGAGTCCTGCCTCGAGGGAGACGAAAAACAGGGGCTTCTTCTTTTCCTGGACGAACAGGTTGCCCGTTGCAGGATCGGCCGAATAGCGGGGATTGTCTGCGAGATGAACGGTGATCGGGTAGCGGCCGGCCGGACCGGCCGTGTAACGGATCCTTGCCGACCCCGATGGATCGGTGAGCAGATCGTGGAGGGGATTTCCCTCCGGACCGATGAAGCGCAGCAATTCCCCTTGAATTCCTCCTTTGAAGAGGCCGAGCAGACCGGTCCGGTAAAGGGTTGCCTCAATATGGATTTCGTCGCCAGGAAAGCAAAGTCTGTCAGGGACCACCATGACTGCCGGGGAGTCGGCCCGGATCGAGGGCACGGCTGTGAGCAAGCACAGTGCTGCCGTCAGCAGGGCGATAGACGTTCGAAAGTGATTCTCCGTACCCATCCCGTTCTCGATTCCCCTCCCGCGCAGGCGCGGTTTCGAAGAGGTACTACAAGGATATTCGGGCAGAAAAGGCCTGAAAAGACGGGTAATACGGACGAAAATTGAAACCAGGAGTGGAAAAATGTAACCCAAAGCCACCCCATTCCCGTCAGCAAGGGGGAGGATTCGTGGATGGAAGACCTTCTGCCCGTCAGCGACGAGGACCCCCATTTTTGCACGGAACCGAACAGGAGGTCAACTTATGCGAAAACAGGCTTCTTCGACCTGATGAGTCTGTTGGCCCGCCGGAGTGCGAGTCTGGGGAACCGGGTTCCTGGCACGTACTTTGCTAATTGAATCGGCCAACATTAGACGCATACGTTTCCGGACTGACCAACGCACTATGGAAAACCTACACGAGATGCAACTAACGATCCCTGTCGCCCACATGGCGTTGTTCGTCGCGCTGCTGTCCTTCTGTCTCCTTTTTGCGAGGTACAAGCTGGGCTTGTCGATTACCTTCTGCTTCACCTTCTACTGGGGCTTCATCTACAACAAGGACGTCTTCTTCACCAATTTTGAAGGCTCTAGCCCTTTCCTGTTCGTCTACTTCTTAAGCGGATTTCTCCTCCTGTTGTTTGCCCTCTTTTCGTTTATTTCCGAAGATTAACGGGCTCACCTGGGAGTATCGCTATGTTCCGAGAGAGTCTCGGCGTACAATGCTGTCCCGGGTTCCCTCTCCGATTTGCTTGGGCTCCGTCTCCCGCTCCCCCTACAAAGTCGCCCGGCGCAAATCTCCGAGGGAACCCGGGACAGCACCGTACAACTTGAGCACTCCCAGGGAAACATAGCGATAGCTTGCTTTCGACCACTCGCCATTTCCACTCCTCTGTCAGCACTCGATTTGTCTGTGCTACCCCAATTCCGCAGGTCGTTTAAAAATGCCCATATGCAAGGCGCACGAAACATGCCCCCGCGAAGGCGGGGGTCCATGTAACGATGAGGCGTACACCGTACGCCGCAGTGACGCAGGATGAGCGCAACGCCGCAGATGGGCGTTTTTGGGCGACCTGCTAGAGGACTTGGACCGGGTCGACATCCACCTCGAGTTGCACGCTGGTGGAAGGCAGGAACCTCTTGCGCCTGGCAAGGATCTCCCGCGTGAAGGCGAGAAGAGTCCTCGGGGCTTTTCCCTTCAGGAAGCAGTGGAATCGGTATCGATCTCTCAGTCGCGCGAGAGGGGCGAGGGCTGGGCCGAGGATCTCGATACCCCTGTACAAGGGGGTGTTCTCTTCCCTAATTTTGTGGGCCAACTCTCCCATCCGACGGGCCGCCTTCTGGGCGGCCTCCTCGCTCTTGCCCGTGATGCGAAGATTAATCATTCTGCAGAAGGGGGGGTAGTCGAGCTCTTTCCGGGTTGCGATCTCCTGTTCGTAGAATCGCTTGAAGTCGTGAAGACAAGCGGATTTGATGCAGGCGTGGTCGGGATGATAGCTCTGGATCAGGACCTGACCCGGCCATTCCCCCCTTCCCGCTCTGCCCGCCACCTGCATCAGGAGTTGCAAGGTCCGTTCGGATGCCCGAAAATCCGGGAGATCCAGGGAGACGTCTGCGAGGACGACGCCCACCAGGGTGATCTCCGGAATGTCGTGTCCCTTGGCGATCATCTGGGTTCCGATCAGGATGTCCAAATCCACTCCCCTGAATCGGCTGAGGATCTTCTCGTGCGCCCCTTTCGTGCGTGTCGTGTCTCGGTCCATTCGTCCGATGCGGGCTTGGGGAAGAAGCGCCCCGATCTCCTCCTCGATCTTCTCCGTACCCTTCCCAACGGGTTGAACGTCCAGGCCCTGGCAGGATGGGCACTGGGAAGGCGGAACGGTCTGGTATTCGCAGTAATGACAACACAGGCGCTTTTTTGCTTGATGGAGAGTAAGACTCACACTGCAGTTAGGGCACCGGACCAGATGCCCGCAATCCCTGCACGCCAGGGTGTGAGCATAGCCTCGCCGGTTGAGGAAAACGAGGCTTTTCCTGCCCTCGCTCAAGTTCCGGACCAGCGCCTGCTGAAGGGGCTGAGACAGGGAACTTCTTGTTACCCCGTGGGAGGACGGTTGCCGCATGTCGATCGGGACGACCTCGGGCTGAGGCCTCTCCTGGACTCGTTCGGTCATCTCCAGGAGAGTGCTTTTCCCCCTTTGCACGTTGTAGTAGGACTCGAGGGAAGGCGTTGCCGAGCCCAGGATGACTACCGCCTTCTCCCGTTGGCCTCGAACGAGCGCCAGGTCTCTGGAATTGTATCGGACACGATCCTGTTGTTTGTACGAAGGATCATGTTCCTCATCCACGACGATGACGCCAAGATTTCGGAAGGGCGCAAAAACGGCGGAACGGGCGCCCATCGCGATGCGTGCCTGTCCCCTCCGGATCTTCCACCAGAAATCGAGGCGTTCCCGGTCGGTAAGGCCCGAGTGGAGCACGGCAACCTGCGTGCCGAACCGTGACGAGAACCGTTGGAGCGTCTGGGGCGTGAGTCCGATCTCCGGGACGAGCACAAGGGCATCTTTTCCCGCCTCGAGGGCCTGTTGGATGACCCGCAGGTAGACTTCGGTCTTCCCGCTGCTTGTTACGCCATGAAGGAGGAAGGAATGAAACGCGTTCTCGTCCAGGAGGGGACGGATCGTGTTGACGGCCGCTTCCTGCTCCGGGGTGAATCTTGGAGGAGGAACCGAAGGAAGGGGCTCCGGGACGGGCGCCTCCGGAAGGGCTTCCTCCGTCCTGTATTCGATGAACCCCTTTTCTGTGAGATCCTTCAGGGCCTTCCCGGACCTTGGCAGAGCCTTGCGCAACGCCTTCGCAGAACAGGGCCCCTCGCGGTCCAGATGTGCGACGATGCGGGCTTCCGCCTTGGGCAAGAGAGAGATCCACCCTTCCAGAGGCGGGGAGGATTCGGGAAAGGACAGGCAGACGAGGCCTTGCTCGATGGCGCTGCTTGCCTGCTTCCCCCTGAGAAGCTGACACCCCTCGAGGAACCCCTTCTTCTCCAGGCTTTCCAGCCCCCTTTCAACCGCCCTGCCCACTTTTTGCTGGAGGGCTTGGACAGTCATTCGGCCGCCCTGTCCCAGGTGGCCCAGGATGTCCCCCTCCTGCCCGGTGAGGAAGAGGCCGTGTTTCAAGGCCAGCATGCCCTGCGGCAGGATCCGGACCGCCCTGTAGCTCCTCACGTTCATCGAGCCCGGCAGGGCCGTGCGGAGAACCTCACCGACAGACGCGAGATAGTACCGGGCGATCCATTGATAGAACTGGAGTTCCTTCGACCCGAAAAGCGGTTGATCATCCAGGACCGAAAGGACCGATTTGAAGGTGTAGCTCTTCCGGGATTCTGCGGTTGACGCCGACGGCAGGGAGTTCGCCTCGACCACGTAGCCGGTCACCCGCCTCTTCCCGAGGGGCACCA
>JAQYVQ010000621.1 GCA_030145435.1 Syntrophobacteria bacterium
CTCGAGGGTCGGCTCCTTCATGACGCCCTTTTCCAGGAAGAGATCGCAGATCTCCTGGACAGGAATGTTCAATGCGGGGCCCTGAATATGAAAGGGAGGCCGCTCGAGGAGTTGGATGATGAACTCGCCGAGATCGGTCTCGAACACCTCCAGGCCGTTCTTGACGAGTACCTCGTTGAGACCGGTTTCCTCGGTCACCATGGACTTGCCCTTGGTGATGAGCCTCACGTTCCGTTCCCGGGCGATGTCCAGGATAAGCTGATTGGCTTCGTTCGCATCCCGGGCCCAGTGCACGACCGCCCCATTGGCCGTCGCATTCCTCTCGAACTCCTCAAGGAGCTCCGGCAGCCTTTCGACCGACTCGGCCCGGATGGCCCGTCCGAGGTCGAGGGCTGCGGAGGGATCTGGGAACGTGGCCATCGAGGCCTGCCGCATCTCCTTGATGAACAGCCCGATAACATCCAGGTGGGCACGGGTGTGCCTCGTCTTCAACTCCTCCCGGGCTACTTCCTTGAATTGCTCCGACTTGATCTTCATCTGTTTCCACCCTGTATCGCTTCCGCCAGAAAGCTGGCGATGTGCAGTGCCGCTTTGTCCGGATGATGCCGATGGAGGTAGCCTCCGATGTTGAGGAGACAGCCCGGATCACAGGCCACCAGGACATCCGCGCCGCTCGCGATGTAGTTTGCCGCCTTCTCGCTGACCAGGGCCTCGGATATCTCCGGGTAGTTCGTGGAGAACTCACCACCAAACCCGCAACAGACCTCGGCGCCCTGCATGGGAACCAGTTCCCCTCCCTTCACGGCCCGGATCAGCTTCTTCGGCTGCTCGGAAACCCCCAGTCCGCGGAGGACCCGGCAGGATTCGTGATAAGCGACCTTCCCTGCATAGGCGCCACCCACGTCTTCGACCCGGAGCACGTCCACGAGATACTGGGAGAATTCATAGACCCGAGGGGCAAGGTCCTCGGCCCGGCGAAGCCAATCCGGTTCATCCTGCAAGAGCTCCGGATACCGGTCCTTGACGGTGCAGACACACGAACCGGAGGGACAGACCACCGACTCGTCCTCTCCGAACACCTCGATAAAGTGCTTTGCCGACTCCTTGGCCTTTCTTACGTACCCAGCGTGAATCGCCGGCTGGCCGCAACAGGTCTGCTCCGGATGGTAGACCGGGGCAAGATCCAGCTTGTGGAGCACCTGAAGGCACGCCTCTCCGATTTCCGGGAGGAAGAGATCGACCATACAGGGAATGAATAGGGAAGGGTTGCTCATGGGGTCCCTCGCTCATGATGCTTCGCTGTTGACCTATAAAACCATTGTGACATTCAGCCTCCGCATACACAAGGACAGGTTCATCAGGCAAGGCCGCGCATCTTCAACATGGCCTCGATGTTCGCAGGGGCAGGGTCCTCCGGGTCGATTCGCGCATCCACGATCGCCAGCTTCCCGCAACCCAGCGCTTCGGTCAGTACGGGCACGATCTGGTCCGGTGTCTCGATGACGTAGCCTGCAGCACCGAAGGCGTCGGCCAGCTTGACGAAGTCCGGATTGGAGTGCTCCGTTCCGTAGATCCTGCCATCGTATAGGATCTGCTGGCTGTACCGGAGCGCCCGGTAGCAGTTGTCGTTCAGGATGAGTACGACGCCGGTCACCCCTTCCCGAATCCCGGTCTCGATGTCCTGGAGGGTCATCATGAAATCGCCGTCACCGAGGATGCACAAGCACGGGCGATCCGGCGTGATGATTCCCGAGGCGAGAAGCGCCGGGAAGCCGAACCCCATGGCCCCAAAGTTGTTCGGCCCGAAAAAGGACCTTGGGGCCTCGATCCGGGCGAAGCAGTTTACGTACAGGGTGCTGAGCCCTGCCCCGCCTGTGAAGACCGCATCCTTGGGAGCAAGATCGGACAGGGCCCTCACCACCCGCCCCGCCGAGAGAGGCCTCTTGTCCGAAGCAATCGCCGCCCCGAGCTGCGCCTCCCATTGCTCCTTCACCGGGAGGATCGAATCCATGCAGTCGTCCGATTTTCTCACAGGGTCGGCATCGAGCCGCCGGACAAACTCGGCCAGGAATTGCCCCACGTCCCCACCCACGAACTGGAGATCCACGAGGTACGACTCAGGCTGTATCAAGGCCGCCTCCGGGTCGGCATTCACGATGACCACCTTGCCGGCAAACTCGACCGTGTACTCCCAGGTGATCAGGTCCGACAGGCAGCACCCGAGCCCCAGGATCAAATCCGCCTGCTCCAGCGCCTTGTCTGCCACCGGGTTACCGAAGAACCCGACACGGCCGAGGCACAGGTCATGGGACTCGGGAATTACACCTCTCCCGTTTCCGGTGGTGACCACCCGCACGTTTGCCTCCTCGACCAGCCGCAGGACAAGGGGAGACGCATCCGCCTCGAAGACACCTGCACCCGTGAGCAGAACCGGCCGATCCGCATCCCTGAAGGCCTGAAACACCTCCTCCAAGGTGGCCTGATCCACTGCCCCAATGGCGGGCAGGGTGAGATCGATGGCATCCAGGTCGAACGCCCCCTCGGCCTGCCAGAGGTTCTCCGGGACTTCGATCAGCACGGGCCCCTTTGCCGGGGTCATAGCAAGGCGGTAGGCGG
Organism: Syntrophobacteria bacterium; assembly: GCA_030145435.1. Lineage (GTDB taxonomy): Bacteria > Desulfobacterota > DSWW01 > DSWW01 > DSWW01 > S015-6. The sequence goes on from JAQYVQ010000621.1 coordinate 2,617, forward strand.
AAGAGAAGACAGCGGGAATCTCGGCCAGGTCCATGACTTGAAAGGTGCCCTTACAGACCGGATCGAGCACCTTACCGTGATCCGCTTCGATCAGGCCGTCAGAGCCTTTCAGGGCGGACCGTACCGTACCGGTGATGAGGATGAGCGGTGAGCAATCCTTGTACGCGTTCGCCATGCTCATCGTGGCATTCAAGGTCCCCGGCCCGGAGTGAGTCAGGCAAACACCCGGCTTGCCTGTCAGCCGGCCCTCCGCATCGGCCATGCTCGCAGCGACTTGCTCGTGCCGGGCCGAGATGTACCGGATCGTGTCCCTCTTGTCATAGAGGGCGTTCACGAACCCAATGTTGGAGGTGCCGACGATCCCGTAGATCCGCCGGACGCCCGCTCGTTCGAGGCAGGTGGCGAGCATTTGTGCCCCGGTAAGGGAAATCGGATTCTCCGCCATGTTCTCTACTCCTTGTATCTCCTTGAGGATGAGTTAGGCACGCTCGTAGACGAGCTTCTAGACGTGGAGTTCAACGGGCGTGGTCTTGTTCAGACGTTCAGAATGAAACATTGGCAGGGGGCTATTGCATTTCGCGGGCGCAAAGGGATCGCTTGATTTCGGCCATCACCTCGGCCATCTCGAAGAAATCCACCGGCTGGTCATGGGGTTCGCCGCGGAACTCCCGGTAGGCCCGTGCTACATTGAAGATGAGCCGCTCCGGCTCGGTCCACTCCGCGTACGGACCTAGGTCGATCCTCCTGGCGGCCTCCTTCTCCGTCATCTCACGCTCGAAACAGACCCTTGCCTCCTTGTACACGTACTGGAGATACTCGCGCATCTCGATCGCCCCTTCCAATCCGCACAGGGGACCGTGACCCGGCACGATCATCGTCGGGCCGAGTTCCACGATTCGATCGAGTGCCAGGGTCCAATGGTGGAACGTCCCCTCCCAACCGATCGGCGTGCACAGACGGAAGATGATGTCGCCTGCATACAGCACCTTCTCTTCCGGGAAGAAGACGATAACGTCCGTGGAGGTGTGTGCCGGGCCCACATGGATCAGCTCCACCTCCCGGTCGTCGATATACAGGGTCAGGTGCTTGTCGAAGACAAGAGTCGGCGGTGTCAGCTCGATCCCTGAGAAATCGAAGGGCGCGAGCGCTTCCTGCAACAAGGCCACAGTAGGGGTGTCGGGCGGCGCGGTCTTCACGGCCTGGCTCACCTCGGGCGTCATCTTCATCATCTCGGATCGGAACATCCTGTGGGCGATGATTTCCGCATCCGAAATGAGTTGATTTCCCCAGAAGTGATCACCGTTGTGATGCGTGTTCACCACTCTTCTTATGGGCTTCCCCACCCTTGATGCGATGGCGTCGAGCATCTTCCTTGTCAAGGGAAGATCGAAGAGGGTATCGATCAGGAGTGCCTCATCCTTCCCGGCGATCAAACCTGCGTTGCTCCACCCGAGCCCCTCGTCCTTCTGCATATACCCGTAAGCCCGATCCGTGAGCTGCACCAAGCCAAGTTGGGGGTCTTTTCTGCCCATCTTCCCGCTCCTGTCTGCAATTTCCGGCCTCTATATTACGTCCCTCTACCCAACTTTACGTCACCGTTGCCTCGTTTGCAATCGATGTCCCGCTAAATTTTGTTACAAAAGGCGGACTTGGGGCGTCCAAGAGAGTATTGCACCACTGTGCCCGTTCGTCGCAGGCCCCGCTTCCCGGCAGAAGGGGCCGCGACGGATTGCTGTAACTCTCCTGGCCGAAGAAACGAAGTAGACTGTAGGAGTCAGCGCAATGCAGGCTGAAGATCGCCTCTCGGAATGGATGGGACGCTACCAGCGGGGCGACGGCGCGGTTCTTACAGAACTCTACCGGGAGGTGGCTCCGGGAATGTTGAATTATCTCTACCGGTTTGTCCGTGACCGAGCGTTGGCCGAGGATATTTTACAGGAAGTGTTTCTGAGGATTCACAAGGTTCGCCACACCTACCGGCCTGAGAGCCCGGCAAAGCCCTGGCTGTATGCGATCGCTCGGTACGTTGCCATCGACGCTCTCAGGAAGAGAGGGAGGAGGCGCGAGGTGCCTTACCAAAACGGGCTCTCCAGCAACCGGTCTCCCGATGCACTCGAACAGACGGAGCGCTCCGAAAGCATGGAACAAGTGGAACGAGCCATGGGAGGACTGCCCGGGGGACAGCGTGAGGCCTTCGTCCTGACAAAGGTGGCAGGGCTCAGCGTACAGGAGGCATCTGCGGTCCTCGGAATCTCCGAGGGGGCCGTCAAGGTAAGAGTCCACCGTGCCCTCGGGGCGATACGAGGCCTCCTGGGACCGAACGGGGAGGATGAAAATGCCTAGAGACGACTCTAAGAAACCTTGGGGGATTGCATCTGTTGAACCTCCACCGTTCGAGGAGACCAGGCTCTTGGGGCTGACCGAACAGAGCCTTCCCGTCCGCCCCTTACGCTCTCCCCTCGAGCGGGCTCTCCTGCTTGCCATTCTTGCCGTGGGCATCGGAGCCCTCTTACTCATGGTAACGTCCCTGCGTGCCGACCTGGGGAAGGTCCCCTGGGCGGTTGCATACGGACCGGCCATCCTGGAAATGCTGGCCGGGGTCGGGGTGTTCTGGCTTGCCATGCGCTGGTCGGTACCCGGCTCGGGGGAAAGGTACAGCCGTTCCTCTGTTCTCCTCGCCACCGCGATGGGCCTGGCCCTAGCCGCGGCCCTGGCGGCGCCGCATTTCGTTCCACGCGATCATCCCGGCATGTGTGTCGGTAGCGCTCCTGGAATGGGCCTTCCGTGCACGGGCTGGCAACTCCTGATCGCCATTCCAATCCTTCTTTTTTCCCTATGGTTCATCTTGAGGGGAGCGGCCGTATCCTCTGTCCTCGCAGGGGCCCTCGCAGGTCTGGGGGCCGGCCTTCTGTCCGATGCCGCCATTCATCTGCACTGTCCTGCCGTGGACCCG
>JAQYVQ010000012.1 GCA_030145435.1 Syntrophobacteria bacterium
ACGAGGATGGCTACTATCTGGAAAGTGGATGTCCTGAGCCTCTTGACTGTAACGATACAGACGACAATATCTACCCCACAAATTCAAATACGTATTGTGATTGTGAAGAACCTAATCCGCAAGGAACTACTGAGGTCTGCACTGGGGGCATTGACGAAGATTGCGATGGGTTGATCGATGACAATGATCCCGATTGCTGGATTTGCACCGAACAAGCTGACTGCAACGACAGTGATCAATGTACCGACGATCAATGCGTCGATCACCAATGCGAGTATTCAGCGGTCAACTGTGATGATAGCAACGAATGCACAGACGATTCCTGCGATTCAGCGAGTGGATGTCTGAATAGCTGCAATGCGACGGGAACCGAGGATTTGTGCTGTAACGATATGGCTTGTTCCAGTGAACCTATTTGCCAGGGAAGTTACCCCCAAACGGCTAATACAATAGCAGCATCGTATGGCGAACCGTCTATGATTGGCTCAGGAGTATTCAACTCTCTGATTCTTGTTCTGATCCCCGTGGGTGCAGTCATCTCTCTGAGGATCTGGCGCAAGAGGAAACAGAAATAGCTCTTATCGTACATTTGCCCATTGGAGATAAGGAGAAAATCTGCCCTCCTCTCTTTAAGAGTTTACCGCAGAAGATTTCACTTATAAATCACCGCTCCCTGTCCAACCGATGGGGGCCACCGCTGTCTGTCTATGTGCTTCAACCCGGAGGCATCTACCTTAAAGCCAAACTCAAAGATAACCGATATGAAGACTTGTGGCCCAATGCGTAACGTCCAGGAAAGAAAGAGATTTGACTCCTTCATCCTCCGTCGCATACAATATAACTCATGTAGAGAAGGACCAAGAGGGGCTTTGTATGCGTGGCAGGATCTATTCGGACGAAAAATGTCCGAAATGCGGAGGTCAGTTCAACAATGATACGGGGTCTAGCCTTGTCTGCGCCGCCCACCCCCGGTTGAAAGCCTCAGGGAAATTCAAGGTTCGTTTCGGCCGACAAGTCACCAAACGATTTTCTTCCTACAAGCAAGCTCAACGGTTTCTGGATGGGTTGCGTTTCCAGGTCGATCAGGACACGTTCAATCCTGGTGATTGGAAAAAGGATCATCCTCTAGGCTTCGCTACGCTTGCCATGCAGTGGCTCGAGGTCAAGGAAGGGGAAGTGAAGCCCAAGACTCTCTCGTACTATCGAAACTACGTGCACAAGGCTATTGCGGCTTGGGGGCAGACGAATATCCGACAGATTGGCTACGGTGAGATTGAGGATTTTCTCAAGGCACAAGATGTCTCCAAGAAGACTCAGGCGAACATAAGGGCGTGCTTGCACGGTTTTTGGCAGTGGCTTCGCAGAAGACAAACTCTCGCCCTTCACGAATTGCCCGAGTTCCCCGAAGTCTCCTATGAGCTTGGCTTCAGGCGGATCGTCGATAAAGAGACCCAACAGAAAATTATTGATGAGGTCTACCGCATTTCCTTTCACGTGAACTCAAAGATATGGTTGGGTATCAAGTGGCTTTCAACCTACATAAGTATAAGGCCGGGAGAATTACTTCGAGTCAGAGAAGAAGACATCGACCTCGGCAATGGTTTTCTCAGCGTTCGCTTCCCAAAGGAAAAGAAACCGAAGACTATTCCACTGTTGCCGGAAGACATCGAGATCCTGAAGACTATACCACGTGGGCTTCCGCACTTATCTTTCTTCAGACACAACCCAAGTTACTCATCAGCAGAAGGCAGAGCATTCGGTGAGAAGTATTTCTATAAATGGTGGAAACGTGCTTGCGCTAATCTTGGTATCGAAGGAGTGGACTTATACGGAGGGACACGACACAGTTCTGCTCGTGCGTTGAGAAAGCATCACTCGCCTGAAGCAATAAAGAGAGCCACGTTGCATTCAACGAACAAGGCTTTCGAAAGATACTTCTGCTTCGAAGATGAGGACGTTCTAGAGGTGTATGCAGACGCCCAAAAACCCCGCCTGACCAACATCGAGTATAACGCCCCTTCTGACCAACCGCTGACCAACCGAAAACGCCCCCGAAAAAAAGCTAAGGTATTGAAATTTAAGTAAAAAAGTGGCGGAGGGAGTAGGATTCGAACCCACGGTCCTTTCGGACTCCGGTTTTCAAGACCGGCGCCTTAAGCCACTCGGCCATCCCTCCGCGATCGTGCGGGCTTTTACGAGTTCTTCCGAACTCTATTTGTTAGCAAACTGCACGTCCCGTTGTCAAAACCCGAAGTCCCCCCGGGGCTCTCTGCCCGTCCCTTGCCGAGTTCTCCCCCCAAGGAGGCTTCGTAGCCAACCGAGAATCAAGACGCGTGCTATCTGCTTCTATATCTATACATTTGACAGGAACCGTTGGATAGGCTTTAACTGTACGAGGTCAAACCGAAATCGAAACAGGAGAGGGAAATGGACGCGACTTCCAGAAGGATTGTCAACGCCCTGAAGACGGCCATACGACGAGAAGAGCGGACTTCGGCTGCTTACGTGAGCAAGGCGAAGAAGATGCGCGATCCGGCGGCCAAGAAGGTCCTGGAAACCCTGGCGAAGCAGGAGATCGGGCATGCGAACAAGCTCTTGAAGATCCTGAACAAGGGTTCCGACCTGTCCACGTTGGGGAAGAAGGGAAAGGACCTGGCCGGGGAGCTTCACGTGGTGAACGACGACATACGCGCGATCGAGAACTCGAGTGATGTGGTCAAAGTCTTGCGCAAGGCTGCCAAGGCGGAGGAGAACTCCGGTCGTCTGTACCGCTCCATGGAGAAGATATACAAAGGGCTCGACGTGGCGGATCTCTTCGCAAAGCTCGCCGAGGAAGAGGACAAACACAAGGATCGGATCGAAAAGGTGCTTGCCGGGCTGTAGACCCTCTCGATGCCACTTTTTCAACGGACTGCTACGTGAGGATGCCCTTGCGATACGCCTGCAGGTACGCTCGGCAGTATTCGTCCTTTCCCAACAGGGCGTCTGCGGCCCGGAGTGTCTGAACCATTCCCTTGTCCAGAGGATTCAGGATGGCCGTATCCAGGCCGGCGGCCATGGCCAGGCCGAGAAAACTCCTGTTGAGGAGAGAACGTACCGGAAGCCCGAAAGAGACGTTGGAGACGGCTGCGATCCGGTGCGTGGCAGGCCACTTTTTCTCGAGTTCACGCAGGGAATCCAGCAATTCGGCACCGGCAGCCGGGTCGGTGCTGATAGGCATGACGCAAGGATCGAAGAAAATATCCTCGTCCGCGAAGCCCGCCTCACCGAATTTCTCCATCAGAAAGGCCGCGTTGTCCAACCGGTCCTGGATGGTCTTGGGCAGGCCGCCGTCTCCCACGAGCAGCCCCACGACCCTGCAGGAGAGCCCCTTCAGCCGCGGAAGGAAGCTTGACCACCTCTCCTTCTCTGCGGAAACCGAGTTGATCAAGGGCGCCTTCTGTACCCTTTCGAGCGCCTTGCCCAGGGCCTCCGGATGGGAGGTGTCGATACTCAGCGGCAGATCAACCGCCTTCTGAACGACGTCGACGAGCCACGCCATGCAGTCAGCTTCCTCCCCCGGCACACCGCTGTTGACGTCGATGTAGTCTGCGCCCGCTTCGGCCTGTTTTCTTGCCAGCGAGGCAATCGCCTCTTCATCCCGGTCCTTCCAAGCCTGCTCGACCGGCTTACGGGTCATGTTGATGAGTTCTCCAACGAGGATCATCTCCGATTCACCTCTTTCTGTTCTTGGGGATTGCTAGACGTTTAGTTCCACAGCCCCGTTCGTGAGGATGTACTCCCCGGGACGCTCTTTGGTCTTGGCCCGTATGATGAGCTTGTTGTCGTCCACCTTCCACATCTCCGTGATAATCGTGTCCCCGGGCCAGGCTGGTCGGGAAAACCTCACCTTGATCGACTTGAACTTCTCCGGTTCGTTCTCGCAGTAGGTCCTGAGTACGGCCCTCCCCACGAACCCGAAGGTGCAGAGCCCGTGGATGATCGGTCGGTCATAGCCGGCCATGGCGGCGAACTGAGGGTCGATGTGCAGCGGATTGTAGTCTCCGGAGAGCCGATAGATGGCCGCCTGACGCTGCAGGGTGGTTTCCTCGACGACTTCGTCCGGAGCCCTATCCGGAGGCTCGTTGCCCGGAGGCGGCCCCTTCTCTCCGCCGAATCCGCCCTCGCCGCGAACAAAGGTCGCGAACCGGTTGAAGAAGACGATGTTCCCGTCCTGGTCTTCCGTATCCACTTCGATTTCCATCAGGGCCCCTTTGCCCTTGTCGTAGATGCCTGCTATCCGGGGCTTTGAAGTAAGGGTGCCTTCTATGGGAATCGGGTGCTTCCGAACCTCCAGGTACTGCTCGCCGTGGAGGATCATGATCGGGTTGATATCGACACCGGGGGCACTGATCAAAGCAATCAGCGCCGGGAAGGGCGCCACGACGCCAAAAGTGGGCAGGACCTTCAGCCCGTTTTCGTACACGAAGGGAAGCTCGTCCCCTTCCGGAAGGGCCCCCACGCCCAAGGCGTAGAGGATGACCTTATCTCGGGTCAGTGCATAGGTCATCGGCGGAAGTTCGGCGCCAAGCGCCTTGTTAACGTCGATCGGCATCGTATGTCCTCCTCTGAAAAATAATATAGAAACACGTCTTCTTTCCCTCGGGCGGTTCCATTATAGCGCAAGACGGGCAGATGTCCAGGTTGAAGGCTTGGAGCAGGGTTCCAGTATCGTCTCCTAATAGCGGGGTTTCGGTCATTCGAGCCTCGGATTTGAGATCCGGCTCATCGAAACGGAGAGCGTTCGTCACGATAATGCAGCTTATTTGTGAGACGCGATACTCCGATACTCGTGGGTGACTTGCCAGGTTCTACACTACGAAGAAGGTCTTGAAGAAGAAGAGAGGGGGCACACGGAGGGCGATGGTGATGCGGGTTCTGGCGGGCAGAGGAACCCGTATCTTACACCTTCTGGTCGAAGAGGATGCCGCGTAATTCGGCGACCTTGTGATGGAGTTCGAGCAGATCCTTGGGCGGGATCTCTCGGAGCAGCTCTTCGGTCTCTCGATTGAAGATCCGGATGACCATTTCTCCCGTTTCCTCGTACACCTCGAAATCGAGCTTGATCTTCAGGTCATCCAGGTAGGCTTGGGTTTTTTCAGCCATCTCCCTCACGGCACCGGTGTCGAGTTCAGCAGGGCCCCCGCCTTTTTCCTTCTGCGAGTCCTCTTTGTCCTCTTTTCGGAAGACCGCTGCCTCGGTTTCATTGACCGGTTTGATGCGTGGAGTCGGCTTGGTTTCCTGCTGCCGCCTCGCCCAAACCTCGGCTACATCGGGTTGAACCGCATCGGCTTTGACTTCCATGACACAATCTCCGTGGGTCGTTTCTACCTTGCCGGGGCTTGCCGGCGTACACGCTTATCTGCAAGATCCATGCTCATACTAGAGCCGAATCGGGGAAATGAGGCTAAACCTTCAATATTCAATCAGAATTTTTTTTTGATTCTTGCCTCGAGGGCCTGCCTCTCACAAGAAAACACGGGGGAATCGCCCGGCAGTGTTCTTCCGGTTTCATAATCGTTCTCGGAAGGGGCTGCGGTCCTGCCGAACCTTGCAGTTTCTTTCGATGGGGGTGCCAAAATACGGCAATGGAGGGGTCTTGGATCAGTGGCCCGAGTCCTTGAAGATGAAGCCCACGAGCAGACCGGTTCCGAGCGCGATCAGGACGGCACATATTCCATAGACGATGGGACTCTCCTCGGCCGCCTTTGCGATATAGGCTACCATCCCGACCTTCTTGATCTGGATCGTGTCAGAGGCCTTTCCGACGAGCTTCTTGTCCTTGATGAGGAAGTACTCCACGATGTACTGGCCCGGTTTCGCGTCCGGGGGGAAGTCGAAGTAGTAATCAAACTGCTTCCCATCCTTGATCTCGATCCGGCCGGTATCATCGATCGAATAGAGCCCGGCCTCGACCTTGATCTTCATGAGTCCCTGGAAGATGGTCTCCTCGTCGTTCCCCTCGTCGGAGCCTTTCACTCTGTGATACTTCATTAGGCCCTTGATCGTTTCGAACCCGATCTGGAGTTCCTCGGCCAGCTCCGGCGTAGTCAACTCGTCCAGCGGGGCCGAGGCCTGGATCTGGTACATGGAAGGCACCTTTTCCACTTCGTACTGCCTCGTGTTCATCCAGAATGGACCCACACGCCCCTTCAGGTTGATCTTCACGGTCTCCGCAGGGGAGGTGAGCTTGGCGATCAGGGCATCCGCTCCGGTCCCGGCCAGGGTCCCGGAAAAGTCGATCCGGTCGCCATTGTACCTGAGACCGACCTCGATGACCGACTTGCTCGACTCGGTGACCAGGGTTGCGGTGGACGGCGCCTCCGTCACGGACGCCTCCAAGGGCGTGGCAAAACAAACGGCACAAAGAACGGCCAGAAGAAAGGGTAGTGTTGATCTCATCAGTGTCCTCCTCCCGCACCTGCGGCAAAGCTAACGACGTTGTCGGGGGTCAGAACCAGGTCAAGGAAGAGCTTGAACATCATGGCCAACACAATGATGCTCAGGAGAATCCGGATCTGCTCTCCACGGAGGTACTTGGATGCTCGAACCCCGAACTGGGCCCCTACGACAGAACCCATCAACAGGGTCAGGGCGAGCCCGATGTCCACCGTATGGTTGGTCATCGCCTGCTGCAGGGTCACATTTGCGCTCGTCATGACGATCTGAAACAGGTCGGTGCCGATGGCGGTGATCGTCGGCATGCCGATGACGTAGATCATGGCGGGCACCATGATGAAGCCGCCGCC
>JAQYVQ010000115.1 GCA_030145435.1 Syntrophobacteria bacterium
AAGATCACGAACCAGGACATCGCAGACTACCTTGGAGGGTTGCCGGAAGAGAAGATGCACTGCTCGGTCATGGGCAAGGAGGCCCTCGACGCCGCCATCGCCTATTACAGGGGAGAGACGCCGAGTGAAGACCCTGAAGACGTCGTCTGCAAGTGCTTCGGCATCTCGGGGCAGGAAATCAGGGAGGTTGTCAAGCTGAATGGCCTGAAGACGGTGGAGCAGGTGACTCACTACACGAAGGCGGGAGGGGGCTGCAGTACGTGCCATCCGGAGATCCAGGAGATCCTGCGGGAGATGGCGGAAGAAGAGGAGAGGGAGAAGAAGGCCCTTGCAGCACAGTCCGGGAGAAAGCTCACGAACCTGCAGAAGATCAAGCTGATCGAGGAGACCATGGATCGGGAAATCCGGCCTTCCCTGAAACAGGACGGCGGGGACATCGACCTGGTCGATGTGGAGGGCGACAAGGTTCTGGTGGGGTTCCGGGGAACTTGCACCTCGTGCCCGAGTTCTGAGTTCACCCTCAAGGGTTTCGTGCAGGAAAAACTGCGCGAATTCGTGAGCCCCGAAATCGAAGTAGAGGAAATGACGCCATGACAAAGACAGTCTACCTCGACAACAACGCCACGACCCGGGTCGCCCCGGAAGTCGTGGAGGAGATGCTGCCCTATTTCCATGACCTGTACGGCAACCCGTCCAGCATGCACTTTTTTGGGGGCCAGGTGAACCGAAGGGTGGAAGATGCCCGGGAGAAGGTGGCCGCCCTCCTCGGGGCAAAACCGGACGAGATCATCTTCACGAGTTGTGGCACCGAGAGTGACAATGCCTCGATCATGGGCACCCTGGACCGCTATCCGGAAAAGCGTCATTTCGTGACCACCCGGGTGGAGCACCCCGCTGTCTGGAACCTTTGCCCCTATTTGAGAAGCAAGGACTATCGGATCACGGAGCTCTCGGTCGATCACAACGGGCAGCTGGACCTCGAGGAGCTCAAGTCGGTGATCGGCGACGACACGGCGCTGGTCAGCATCATGTATGCCAACAACGAGACGGGCGTAATCTTCCCGATCGATGCGATCGGCGAGATCGTGAAGGCACGAGGGATCCCCTTCCACACGGATGCCGTGCAGGCGGTCGGCAAGATTCCCCTCGATATGAGCAAACAGCCTATCGACATGCTCTCCCTTTCCGGGCACAAGCTGCACGCGCCCAAGGGGATTGGTGTGCTGTACCTGAGGAGAGGGACCAAGTTCTCGCCGCTCATGAAAGGCGGGCATCAGGAGAAGGGCAGAAGAGGCGGAACCGAGAACGTGCCCTACATCGTAGGCCTGGGCAAGGCGGCCGAGGCGGCCCGCGCAAATATGGAAGAAGAAAATACGCGGATTCAGACGTTGAGGGATCGGATGGAAAAGGGCCTCGTCGAGAGCATTCCGAACACGATCGTCAACGGAGACACGGCGAACCGGCTTCCGAACACGAGCAGCGTGTGCTTCGAATACGTGGAGGGAGAATCCATCCTCATGATGCTCGACGAGGTCGGCGTCTGCGCCTCCTCCGGCTCAGCCTGCACCTCGGGCTCACTCGAACCCTCCCACGTGTTGCGGGCGATGGGCGTTCCCTTTACCGCCGCCCACGGGTCGATCCGGCTCAGTCTGAGCATCTACAACAAGGACGAAGAGGTGGACCATCTCCTGAAACACATGCCGCCCATCATCGAGAATCTCCGGGGCATTTCTCCCTTCTGGAAGGATTTCAAGGAGGGGAAGATGCCGGCTGCTTTTGCCGGGTAGGCCGCGTTATGGTCAGGGGCCCTTCCTCGGGGTTTGTCATACGCACAAGGAGGACATGCTATGGTAGAAGGACTGGCGGAGGCCATGCAAACCGCGCCCTTGATCGCGCTCGGTCTGGCCTTCCTGGGGGGGCTGGCCACGAGTTTCACCCCCTGTGTCTACCCGATCATCCCGATCACGGTCACCTTCATCGGTGCGCGGGGTGTCACATCGCGCACACAGGCCTTTGTCCTCTCCATGCTGTATGCCCTGGGGATCTCGGTCACCTACACTGCCCTGGGGGTCTTCGCCGCGCTGAGCGGAAAGATCTTCGGCGCCTTGACCCAGAGCCCTTACGTGTTTCTGGTCGTGGGGAACATCATTCTCCTGTTCGGCCTGAACATGTTGGAGGTGTTCGAGCTGCCCCTGCCCGGGTTCATGTCAGGGGCCGGTACGGCAAAGGCGCGGAAGGGGTTCCTGGGGGCCTTTGCGATCGGGGTGACCTCCGGCCTGATCGTGGGCCCCTGCACGGCGCCGGTGCTGGCCACGATCCTCACCTATGTGGCCACCCAGGGGAACGTATTCCTGGGCGGGACGATGTTGTTCCTGTTTGCCATGGGGATGTGTGCCCTGATCATCGTTGCCGGGACCTTCTCCGGTGCCCTCGCTACCCTGCCGAAGTCCGGGGACTGGATGGTGAGGATCAAGAAGGGCTTCGGCTGGGTGATGATCGTCATCGGCGAGTATTTCATCTTTCGGGCAGGCGCGTATTGGTAGGGCAATAGGTCCGACGACCCACGAGCTATCGAGGAGTTGTGAAATTTGAAATTCGAAGCACGAAATTCGAAGCACGAAACAATATCGAAATTCGAATGCTCCAATGTTCGAAACAGGTTTCGGGCTTTTGGGTGTCGCTCATCAAAACAAATCTCTCTCCTGGTGTTGCTTACTCTGATTGCCTGCGGTGCGGGCTGCACGCGAGTGAAGCCCTGGGAGCGGGACATATTGGCCAAGGACGTGATGACCTTCGACGCGGAAGCGGAGGAGACTGCACTCGATCACGGCTACTACAATGCGCGGGAGGGTGCTGCCGGCGGATTCGAGTCTGGCGGCGGTGGCTGCGGGTGCAACTGACGCGCGGCGGTAGTCTGTGGAGGCATATGGCAACGGAGTCACACAATTTTGCGCAAGGGGCTGCACCGGCATTGCCCTTCGTCATCCTTCTGGCCCTGTTCCTTCCCGGGAGCCTGTCGATGGCCGAAGACAGGGTGCTGACACGCGTGAGCGTCTACGTGGATGACGATTCTAC
>JAQYVQ010000151.1 GCA_030145435.1 Syntrophobacteria bacterium
CCGGGCTGAGGCGTTCGATCGAGATGCCTGTCGGCTCAGTGCTTTCTTCTGCTCAGCATCTTCAGGAGCAGCACTGCCCCCAGGGGGATGAAGAGGAGGATGATCTCGTTCGACACGCCCGATCCGGTGACAGAGCCGGACCCGTAGGTCGCGGCTTCAGCATTGGCACAACCCGTGTAGGAACAGTCACAATCCGCACTATCGGCAGACCCGTCACAATCGTTGTCCTGGCCGTCGCTGCACGTGGGATCCCCGAGAGAGCCTTCCGACAGGGTACAAGCATCGGCTCCCTTGCCGCCCGAGCTGGGGTCACCCAGGTCGGCCAGAGGCGTCAACAGGACAACGTCGGAAAAGTCGCTTTCATTCCCCGAGCGATCCACGGCTGTGATTGCGTACGTGTAGGTCACATCGTTGTCCACCCCGGGGTCGAGGTGTTCCAGGATCTCGATCGGCTCTGCGTTGACCCTGTTTCGATAGGGGCCTTGCGGACGCCGCGACCGGTACAGGTTGTACCCCTCCAGATCTCCCTCCGGATTTTCGTCCCAGTAGAGGAAGACCCGTCCGTCCCCTGCACTCCCGGCGAGCCCGGTGGGGAATCGAGGCGCTTGTTGATCCGAGCCGGTCCGGGAAAAAACGAATACCGTCACGGAATGTCTCGGGAATCGATACGAAAACGGGTTGCCCCCGATCTGGAGGTCCTGCTGTTCGGTGGTGACGCATTCCCCGGAAGGACAATCTTCTGGCTCGTTGCTGGCACTCGGTGAGGGCCCGGTAATGGTCAAGACCTTGACCGATGTCTTCCTTTCGAATCCCTCCAGAACCACAGGCGCCTGGATGTCCTCGTCAGGATGCAGGTTGATGACGAAGAGGGAGAGCTTGTCCCCCCCGTCCGCAATCGTCGCCAGGCCCTGTAAGTAGGAAACCTCAAGATTCTGGTTTGCGTACCCCAAGGTGATGCCCGTCTGCGGCCCCACGAGAAAACTCGGAGGGTCCAAAACCTCTGTCGAGACAATCCAATCAAGAACATTCCAGCGATATGCCTGGAGCAGATGGAAGACCGGCCTTTTGTGAGGATCCGGCCTGCCCCGTTCAAGGGCGTCGCCGTCGTAGGCAACCCCTTCCAACACACCGAGTCCGAGTCGCTCATGGAAGAGCAGCCAGTAGTTGGCCAGAGGCACGCCGTTGCGTAACAGCAAATGGTAGATACAGCCCGTGCTGAGCATCTCGCGAAGATAGCATACCTTTGAAAAAGACGGGGGGGGTGTCTCTTTGTAGGCGGTGTTGGCTTCTGTGTAAAAGATCGGCTTTCCTCCCGCATAGGGCTCCCCGGTCCGGTAGACCTCTTCCGAAACGGGCCAGCCGCCGAGCAAGGCGTGGTACCAGGCGAGGCTCTGCTTGAGGTCCACCCATGTCGGCTCCTCCTGCCCCACCCGGAATAGGTCGATCTGTTGACGAACCATGATGGTGGTTCCACTCGCAAGGCGGGCGGCCTCGAGTCTCAGAGAATGCTCCCCACTCTCCAGGCCGAAGACCCCGGATCGGAGCACACCCAGGAGGGGCACGGTCCAAGTGCTTACGGTCTCTCCGTCCACCTGCAAGGAGAGCGCCGGACACTGACCGATATTGCACCTCGCCTCCACAGGGACCTCGAACCAGTAGTCTCCTTCCTGTTCCACGGAAAAACTCACCTCCACCGAGGCGCCTTCGCGGACCATGGCAAAACCATTAACGATTCCCGTGGAACTGGGCATGTGCAGATGCTGAATCCAGAAGTCAAAGGAGTCCCCGGCCCTTTCCAGCATTAAGGAGCGATACTGCAACCAGCCTGCTTGGTCATACACCGCATCCAACCCCGCCCCCGAACTGATCACACCAACTTCTATGCTCGGGTCGACCGCCTTCATGGCTTGGGAGTACGCCCTTACCCTCTCCGCGTAGTTCTCGAAACCCGGATAGGTCTCTTCGTTTCCCAACTCCCAGTATTTCACCCCGTAGGGCTCTCTGTGCCCATTGGCGGCTCGCACGGCCGCCCAATCGGTCCCTCCTCCCGGGTTGGAGCCGTTGTTGGGGGCGTTGCAGTACTCCACCCAATCGGCTGCATCTTGAACTGTGCCGCGCCGTATCCCTGTTGTGGAAACGTTCACCACAAAAATGGCCTTCGCACCCAGCTCCTCGGAATACCGGAGGAACTCGTCCGTTCCAAAGGTCTGAGGGATCCCTCTCCCCCCGTAATTCGGATTACGTTGCGCGAAGGGGCCGATGCCGTCTTTCCAGTGGAAATCGTTTGCGGTCAGCCCGCCGGGATAACGCAGCACCGTGGGGCCCATTTCACTCAGGTAGGGGAGGTAATCGTTCCACGTTCTCTCTGCCTCCTCGTACTCCGCCTGGTTGGACACCCATTCATTGAAGCCCATGGAGCCCCCGTCAAAGAGGAGGTTGTTGCCGAACACTTCGGGACTTGCTTTCTCCATCAACGAATCGGCGTGGACTCGGATCTCCGTCCCGTATGAGGCATGGGCTGGTAGAAAACACGAGGCTCCCAGAATGGACCAGAGTAGAGGTAACGATGGGAAAAGTGGACGATTCCGGGACATGATACCAAGCTCCTGTTTCCTAAGCGGTTTCTGCTGTCTAAGACGATTCTCTTCAACTTCTTCTCGCGCAATTCTCAGGCAATCCTCATCCCCGCACCTGGGGGCGTTAGGAGCTTAAGACCTCCACGATTTGCCCCAAGTTCCTTGCAGGGCCAGGGCCCCAGGGTTCTATGCGGGAGAAGAACCCGCAAGGATGCGTCCCCATTGATCAAACAGGGCTACAAAAGGTATGATGGGGCTTCGCTCTTTGATGGTTGCGGCGATTTCTCGTTTTTTTTCCGACCTGCTGGGCCGTTCCGAAAACATCGAATCTCGATTCACCGGGGAATAACGTCATGAAAAGGGAACTCAAGAGGCTTGCTCTGGATGCAGGGGCTGCTGCTGTGGGCGTTGCCTCAGCAGACAGGCTGGGGAGCGTGCCTTCGATGGATCCGAATTATCTCCTGCCCGGCGCCTGCTCGATTGTTTCCTTGATGCTTCCCCTCGATGGGGATCTCCTGGGCCGCTACCTGAGCAAGGACGATCACGACTCTCTGGAGCGCCACGAGGTGGAAACGTACTGCGAACTCTACCGGATCGGTCAGCGAGTCGCCTCGTTTCTCCACTCGAACGGCTATCGTGCGGTCGTTGCAGAACCAAACCTGGATTATCGGTACAAAGACACTCCGGAATATACCAGGACTCCTTACCGAGTGAAGCAGGGGATCATGGACTGGTTCGCCTCGGAGAGCGGTTGGCTGGTCACGGCGATCAAGGGGAAGCTGTTCAAGCCCCTGTACAACCGGGACGTGGCAACCACGGACTGGAACCTGACACCCAGCTTCTCCCATCGATACGGGGCGGTGGCTGCGGGGATCGGCACCTTCGGCTGGAGCGGCAACGTGTTGCATCCGGACCATGGCGCCCGGGTCTACTACAACACGGTCATCACCGACGCCCCGCTAAAATCCGATCCGTTCATGAAGGAGACGACCTGCGACGGATGCCGGTACTGCGCCCGCGTGTGCCAGTCCGGCATGATCCACATGAAGGAAGAAGACCGTGTGCGGATCGGCGGGAAGACGTTCACCCACAACAAGAAGGCGCACAACCTCCGCTGTATCATCGTCTGCGGCGGGTTTTCGGGCCAGAGCATGTACAAGGGCTGGTCCACATGGTCGCCCGGCAGGATCACGGTTCCGGACACGGACGATAACATCGAGACCTTCTGGAACGAATTCGTTCTGGAGAACGGCTGGAAGCACAACAACTACTCGAAGGTCCTCACGAATCTCGTTTACCACGCCGAGCACGGTTTCATTCGAAGGGACCAGGACCGCATGCGGACCACCTGCGGCTTCTGTCAATTCGTCTGCTCGAGGACGCGAAAGGAGAGGAAGGAGAACTACGAAGCCATCCTCGCCAGCGGCGAGGTGGTGGAGGGCCCGGGCTTCTCGTTTCGTGTGGTAAATCGCGGAAACCCTTGAGAAAGGAGTACGGCCTATGATCAGTTTTCAACCGAGTGAAGAGCAAGGGCAGATTATCGACATGGTCCGGCGCTTTGCCGCGGACGTGATCCGACCGAACGCACACGATTGCGAAGAAGACAAGGGCGTTCCGGACGATCTTCTGGCAAAGTTCTGGGAGCTGGGCCTGATCGCCAACTCCATCCCGGAGGACTGTGGCGGCTACGGGTACGAGCGCTCCGCCCTGACCGGCACCCTCATTGCGGAGGAACTCGCCTACGGTGACCTCGGCCTGGCCCTGGCCATGCTGAGCCCCACGCTTTTCGCCTACCCGATCCTGGAGGCGGGCACGGACGAACAGATGAAGAAGTACCTGCCCCAGTTCTGCGGAGAAGCCTTCAAGTTCGCCACGGCGGCCCTGATGGAGCCGCGGGTTACGTTCGATCCGACCATGCTCAAGACCACGGCGAGAAGGGAGGGGGAAGAGTACGTCCTCACCGGCGAGAAATGCCTGGTCCCCTTTGCGGATCGTGCGGACCTGTTTCTGGTCTTCGCCACGTCCGCCCAGGGCGCGGGTGCTGCCGGGATCGAAGGCTACATCGTCGAGAAGGGTACGGCGGGCCTTCAGGTCGGTGACCGGGAGAAGTACATGGGCCTCAACGCCCTGCCGCTCCACAAGGTCACCTTCTCTGAGTGCAAGGTGCCGCTGGACAATCGCTTGGGCGGAAGCAAAGGCTGCGACTTCCAGCGCATCCTGAACCTCTCCCGGATTTCCTGGTCCGCCATGGCCGCGGGCGTGTGCAACGCCGCGAAGGACTATGCCGCGGATTACGCGAAGGAGCGGGTCCAGTTCGGGGAGCCGATTGCGAGCCGCCAGGCGATCGCTTTCATGCTGGCCGATATGGCCACCGAGACGGATGCGATGCGGTTCCTGGCCTGGAAGGCGGCCTGGATTGCCGACCGGCAGGAGGACTGTACCCGCGAGGCCTATCTTGCCAAGCTCTATGCCGGGGAGTATGCCGCCAAGATTACGGACAACGGCGTTCAGGTACTGGGCGGGCACGGGTACATCCGGGAACATCCGGTGGAGTTGTGGTTCCGCAACGGCAGGGGCATCGAGATCATCGACGGGTTGACCCTCGTTTGATCGCCGGCCCGGAAAGATGTCTTTGTCGCTCGAGGTGCAACTGACTACGCAGACATACGAGGAGAATCGTTATGATCGATTTTGAACTCCCTCCCGCATTGAAGATGATCAAGGATTTCGCCCACGGGGTGGCCCGTGACACCTTCCGACCGATTGCCCGGAAGTATGACGAAGAGGAACACACCACGGCGGAGGAGATCGCCTTCATGGGGCCGATTATGGCCCAGAGATCGGCCGAACGCCGGAAGAAGCCGCAGAAGAAGGACACGGACGGGCCCAAGGCGCCGAGGACCGAAACGGAGGACCGGGTCGGTGCGACCATTACGGCCGTCGTGGGCAGCGAGGAGTTCTGCTGGGGAGACTCGGGCCTGCTCCTCGCCATCCCGGGCAATGGCCTGGGCAATGCCGCCATCTCAGCGGTGGCCACCCCGGAACAGGACGAGCGCTTCGGAGGCAGGTTCGCCGCCATGGCCATCACCGAGCCGGGCTCGGGCTCCGATTCCGGCTCCATCTCCACCACGGCCGTCCTGGATGGAGACGAATGGGTCGTCAACGGCGAGAAGATCTTCGTCACGGACGGAAAACAATGCGACATCGTGGTGGTGTGGGCCACGGTCGACAAGTCCGCGGGCAAGGCAGGGATCAAGAGCTTCGTGGTCGAGAAGGACCGCCCCGGGGTCACGGTGACCAAGCTCGAGCACAAGCTGGGCATCCGGGCTTCGGACACGGCCTCCATCGTTTTCGAGGATGTTCGTATCCCCAAGGACAACATCCTTGGATCGCCCGAGGTGAAGACCAAGACCGAGGGGTTCAAGGGCGTGATGAAGACCTTTGACAACACCCGTCCGATGGTCGCCGCCATGGCATTGGGTGTGGCCCGCGCGGCCTTGGAGTTCACGAAGGAGAAGCTCGAGGAAGAAGGATTCCTGTTCCGCTACGGCCTGAACAAGCATCATCTGGGTGCGATCGAACGCGAGGTTCTCTTCATGGAGGCGGAGCTGGAGGCGGTGCGGCTGCTGATCTGGAGGGCCGCCTGGATGGGCGACAACGCCCGGGCGAACGCGCTGGAGGCCTCCATGTCCAAGGCCAAGGGGGGCCGGATGGGTTCGGAGATCACCCGGAGGTGCGTGGCGCTCCTGGGGCCTATGGG
>JAQYVQ010000339.1 GCA_030145435.1 Syntrophobacteria bacterium
CATGCCTTCCATGAGTGCCATGATGTCCGCCTACTCGTCCATAGTTATTGAACGGTACAACGAGGCGACCCTTGCTCTCATGGAGGAAGACGTCAAATCGTGGGCGGAGGAGATAAGGGATCAAAGGTGCAAAGGAGGAGAGACCTCCACCGCACCCGGTTCTTGCGAGGATATAGAGTTCTACGTGGTTGAGATGAAGTTTGATGCCTTGAAAGGCGAAACAGAAAGAATGTATTTCGACAGCCTGCCCACATCATTCAATCTAACGTCTGAACAGGTAGATCGACTGCGTGACGCAGCTCATCGGATCCTTGTTCAGTCAGAAGAGTACCAGAGGTTCCTGCGTGACCTGAAGTGAAGAGTCTGCGACGGGAGGAAGAGGACATAAAGGATCTCGGGTCTTCTGTTTTGACACTTGCGAGGAACGGCCGTCGGCCGGGAAAGAACCGTTGATCACCGAAAAGGGGCATCTCATGAACCTGAATACTGAAGAGAAAATCAAGGACTTTGTCCGCAGCCAGGGGGTGGAACTGGTCGGACTCGCCGGCCCGGATCGCTTGGAGGGTCCCCCGTCGCTCGACCCGACCTATACCCTGAAGGGCGCGAAGTCGATTGTGTCCATGGTGTTGCCCATGAATCAAGGTGCCATCCATGACTACCTGGGTAAAAAATCAGATGTGCCTCACAACGTCGATCAGCTCAAAGAGAACCAGCGCATGTTCCGCGTGAGCGAGATGGTTGCGGGGTACATCCGCTCGCTGGGGTACAAGGCCGCGGTGGTTCCACCCAATAATTCGTACCGTCGCACTCTCTACGTCTTTGCCACCATCCCGACGTTTTCACATCGTTTTGGAGCCATGGCAGCGGGGATTGCGGGGCAGGGCTGGTCCGGGAATGTAATGACCGAGGAGTACGGAGCAGCCACCTATCTGGGCACCGTAGTGACGGATGCCGTGCTCAAGAGTGATCCGCTGCGCCACTCTTCACGGTACTTTGTAGATGAATGGTGTAAGAAATGCAGGGTGTGTGACAAGGTCTGCCCCCTGGGAATGTTCATCGGGGAAGAGGAAGAATATATCCTCATGAACGGAGAACTCCACCCGCGTGCGAAGCGGCGCGATATTAACCTGTGCAACGGCGGTTGTTTCGGCCTGCACGCACTCTCGAACGACAAGAAATGGAGCACCTACGGATACCGCTGGACCAAGGGCTGGATGGATGTGCCCCTGGAAGAACTCACAACGATGAAGGTCATACCTGAATTCGTGAGGCAGATCTCGTTGGCAGGCGACTCCGGCGCCCGCTACAAGATGATCCGGCACTATGCCGGTTACTTGATGAAGGATGAACTCCTGAATGAATATTTGGACAAGCACCCCGAGACCATGTCGCAAGAGGAGCACAAGAAGGCATTTGTAAAGCACGGTGAGCGTCTTGGGGTCAAGGGTCTCCAGAATGATACGCTGTTGACCTGTGGGAACTGCGGCGTCGTATGCGGCTCCAGCATTCAAGAAAGCGCCGAACGCTACCGGCTTCTCACGAATAGCGGGTTGGTGGTGCGAGGGGCAGATGGCAACATGGTGAACGTGCCCACCTTCGAGGAAGCAGTCGAAATAAGACAACTCCCCAAGCGCTCTCTATGGTCCAAGTTAAAGGACGCGTGGATCCTGAGTTGGACCTTCCACAAGTGGTACTGGGGCTTTGAGCCGAAGTCCTTCATTCGCGGCATCCGTTATGCCCGCCGACTGAAGAAGGCGGTCAAGGACCGCATCACGGGCCACAAGGATCTTGCGGTGGCGGCTGAGAATACCAAGAGAGTGCCTAAGGCTTCGGACGGATACGCATCAGGCATGTAATTTGTAACGGATATGTCCGGATGTCCGGTATGTCCGGGGTCGGACCAAGCCACGTTCCTGAGATTGAAGGAAATACATCGTCTAGAGACAAACTTTTGGTAGTGAAACCGCCCTTCTAAGGCCCGAGACCAGCCCTGTTTCAACCTGGTTGATCTGTTCAATCACTCACTTGGCTTGGTCCGACCCCTGTTCCCCTGACCCCCTGTTCCCCTGACCTGTTCCCCTCTGATTCAACATCCGCTTGCGTCTGGAAGTGCATATCTCAGCCCAGCGCCACGTCGAGGATCATCATTACCGAAAAACCTACCATGGTTGCCATGGTTACAAGATCAATGTTTGCCTCGTTCCGTTGAGATTCCGGGATCAATTCTTCCACAACAACGAAGATCATGGCTCCGGCAGCAAAACAAAGTGCATAGGGTAGGATGTCTTGCATGTGCAGAACAAACGCTGCTCCGAGCACCCCGGCAATGGGTTCAACCACACCGGACGCCTGCCCCATAAAGAAGCTCTTCGTCCGGCCCATTCCTTCTCTCCTCAACGGCAAGGATACCGCAGCGCCTTCCGGAAAATTCTGGAGGCCGATTCCGATTGCCAGCGCAATGGCGCCACCGAGCGTGGCAGAAGAGAGATTGGCTGCCACAGCTCCGAAAGCAACGCCGACGGCAAGACCTTCTGGGATATTATGAAGTGTAATCGCAAGGACCAGCAGCGTGCTGCGCTGCCAGGATGTCTTTATCCCCTCGGTTTGTGCCGTATCCAAGCCTAAATGAAGATGCGGCAGTAACCGATCAGTCAGTCTCATGAAAAGCCCGCCACCCATGAATCCGATTGCGGCGGTCAACCAAGGGATATGACCAAGCTGTTCGGCCATTTCTATGCCCGGTGCGAGGAGTGACCAGAAGCTTGCGGCAATCATGACTCCGGCGGCGAAACCGAGCATAGCATCCATGAGTTTGGGTTTTACCGTGTTTGTGAAGAAGACGAGCGCAGCCCCTGCCGCAGTGACGCCCCATGTGAAGAGCGTAGCCATTAGCGCCTGCGTGATTGGACTGTACTGTTGAAGTAAATCGATCATCTTATGTCCATTTCCCCGCCAGAGGTTACTCTATCTTGACGGATGCAGGGCAGGGGTGTCCGACGATCTTCTCGTATATTTTTCTTGCCGTTCGATCGAAGAGAGGGTCGTACTCCCGGTCGCTGCGGTCCGGGAAGGGGATTCCTTCGGTTCGCTCCAAAGCCTCCAGTTGCTGATCCATCTCAACGATGATTCGGCCGGTAAGGGCCCGGCATTGTGCCGGGTCCTCGAGCAGGATCCCATCTATCGAGACAACGGTCTCTTCGCGTCCCAGGTCCCGGTTCAGGTCATTCGTCGTCTCGATGGTTGTATCCAGGCCCTCCAATGCGGCTGGGACCGTCGCCTCGAGAAGCCTGAACATGGACTCCAGGGCGGTCAGGCCGAGCAGATCGGGATGGTGAACGTAGCTGTGGTCGCTGTGGATCGCCATTCCTCCGAGTTCCTCTCTGTCCACGCCTTTTACGAACCAACTCTCCGTGTATCGGATGATCTGTTTTTCGGTCCAGATCCCTCTCGGGCTGAAGAACACCCATGGCACCTTTGCCAGTGCATTCAAGCATTCTTCGATGGTGTTGTATGTGTAATCCGCAAGGTGCTTGCCGTCCTCGTACACGTCGATGCCTGCAGACCCGGATGCACTCGGGAGTGAAACCTGCATGATCCTCAGGTGTTCGTCGCAATCGCTGATGATGACCAGATACGAGTTCTTCTCCCAGGGCACTTCACTGTCACCGGCGACTTCGAGTTCCTGGTCGTCCAAAGCATCCAGCAGGTTGTCGGAAAAGCTTGGCGTACTCATCACGGCAAACGTGTCTGGCGGTAAATCGATCTTCTTCAACAAGTCCAGGTAGAATTCCCATTCGTCGTCCCCCCCTATCTGCAGGGGCAACAAGCGTCCCGGATTGCGGCGCAGATGGCTGCGGGCAAGATTCAAGGCGATTTCCAGGATGGCCTGCCAATCGGCGGAAAGAGGATCGCAACCCGACTCCTTCCGGACGGAAGCCTTTTCAAAGACCCTCAGGTACAGATCTTCGGGGCTGTCTTCTGGAGGCGAAGAGCTCATCGGGTCGCTCCCTCTGGCGTGGATGCAAAGCTGGGTCCGGGATCTCCAGCGAACGGTCATCTTCTACCACAGACGCACTTTCTTTTCCAAGGGGGTGGATTCAGATCTTCACCTCCCTGTCTTTCCAGTAGGGGGCCTTGATGATTTTCTTGAGGATCTTGCCCGTATCGGTTTTCGGGAGTTCGTCAACGAAATCGACCGATCGGGGGATCTTGTAACCGGCCAGATGTTCCCGGCAGTAGCGTATGATCTCGTCTGCCGTGGCTGCTTTCCCCTCTTTGAGGACGAGCACCGCCTTGACGGCCTCTCCCCAGTGATCATCCGGTACGCCGATAACCGCGGCCTCGAGGATCTTGTCGTTCCTGTAGAGCACGGTTTCGATTTCAGCGGGATAGATGTTTTCTCCGCCGCTGATGATCATGTCGAATTTCCGATCCACGAGATAGTAGAACCCGTCCTCGTCGACCCGGGCCATGTCGCCGCTGTAGAACCATCCGCCCTGGAAGTACTTCTTCGTGGAGTCCTCGTCCTTGTAATACTCCGCGGCCCTGGCCAGGTCTACCCCTCCAAGGGGACGGGAGATCAATTGGCCGACCTCTCCCTGCGGCACCTCACGGCCCTCTTCGTCCACGAGGTTGATCTCCACGACGGGCAAGGCCCTGCCGATGGAGCCGGGCCTCTCGAGTTGCTCTTCGGGGGCGAGATAGGTAACCACGCCCACCTCGGTCCCTCCGTAGAACTCGTGGAGAGCGGCGTTCTTGAACGTCCCGATGACCCACTGTTTCGTTGGAAAAGGAATGGGGGCGGATGATTGAATGAAACACTGCATCGATGAAAAATCATAGTTTTCAAATACTTCCAGTGGAAGATTCATGAATCGGTTGAACATCGTAGGCACCATGGAGGAGTAGGTCGTCTTGTGTCGGTCCATCAGGCGAAGCGCCTCCTCCGGGTCGAACCGTTCCATGATGACCGACGTCTGTCCGGCATAGTGGCTGCCGCTCGAGGTGGCGATCGCGTTCGAGTGAAACAGGGGCATGGCCAGGAGCTGGATGTCGTTCTCATCGAGCCGGAACAGGCCGAAGAGGCCCATCATTCTCGTGTCCCAGTCCCCGTGCGGGTTGATGGCGCCCTTGGGGAAGCCGGTCGTGCCCGAAGTGTACCCGAAGTAGAAGGGGTCCTTCGGTCTGTTCTCGATGCCGATTTCCGCACTCGACGCATCGGCCAGGAACGCCTCGTACGAATGCATGGCGGTCGATGCCGTTGCGTCAAGGTAGATGATCCGATCCGTGCCGACCCGGTGGAGGTCTTTCATGACAGGGGCGAGCTTGTCGAAGAACTCGTCGGCCACCACCACGGCCGAAGCCTCGGAATGGTCGATGACGTACCTCATTTCCTCGGGCGCAAACCGCCAGTTCACCGGAACCACGGTCACGCCCGCCTTTGCGAGCCCATAGATGATCTCCAGGTATTCGGACCGGTTTCGGAGGATCACCGCCACCCTGTCCCGGGGGACGAGGCCGAGCGACCTTATGCCGTTGCCGAAGCGGGTCGCTCGATCGTTCAGCTCGGCATAGCTGAACTTCCTGTCCTTGAAGATGATCGCTGTCTTCTCGGGAAATTCCCGAGCGTTCTTTGTGAGTTTGGCTCCCAGGTCCATGTCTCGTTCTCCGGCTGGGTCTGTGCCCGCCTAAAGGGTCTCGAGATCGTACCAGTAACGGGCATTTTCCAGGGTCTTGAGTCCCTTGCCGCCCATCCACAGGCCGATGACCTTCTGATCTCGCCAGTGCTTCTCGATGTCGAACTCCCGGGAGTAGCCATAGGACCCCATGAAGTCCATGGCCCGGCTGCAGGCCTGCTCGACGGCGTTGGAGGCATAGAGGGACAGGCCGCGGGTTTTGAGCAGAAAGCGTTCGTCCCACGGCTCCCAGCCGTATATCTCGGGGTGGTCCATCTCCCGTGCGTAACACCACATCCAGGCGGAGGTGGATTCGATCAGTATGGCCACCTCGGAGAGCATGTCCGCCACGAGGCTGTGCTCCTTTAAGGGCTTGCCGCCGATGACCCGTTCGGTGGTCCACTTCTTGATGATCTCGTACACGGATTTCATGACGCCCACGCACATGGCGGCCGAGCCGAGGTTGCCGGCGCTGATGGCCCGCCGCCAGTACTTGAGGTCGTCGCCCGGGCCGTGGAACCGGTAGCGTTTGGGCACCCGTACTTCCTCAAACCAGATATCCGAGTTCATATCCGCGTTCATGCCGCATTTCTGATACGGGTTGCCGACAGAGACGCCTTCGGCGTCTGCGGGCACGAGGATGAGGGCAAAGTCGTTCGGGTCTGTGGACCCTTTCCGGGTCGTGCAGACCACGGTGTATAGATCCGCCAGCTTACCGGAGTTGGTGGGCCAGATCTTGTGACCGTTGATCACCCACTCGTCCCCATCCTGGGTGGCGGTGGTCTGCATGGTCCGGCCGTGCATCCGGCCGACGTTTTCTATGTCTGCGCCACTTGCGGGTTCGGTCATGGCGTGGCAACCCACGTAGAGTTCCGGGCCGCAGAACTTGGGTCCGAACTCCATGCAGATCTCCATGTTGCGGTGTGGCTCGAGGATGGCCGGCATGATTCCCCAGGTGGAGCAGAGGCAGGCCGTGGCAAAGCCCGAATCGATGCGGGCCAGTTCCTGTGCGGTGATGCAGACGCCGGTCGCGCCTTCGGACGAATTCGCGCCGCCCACTTCCACCGGGAACATGCCCTTGTTCAGACCAAGGTCGACGAGGGCCTCCTTCAACAGGGGTTCGATCAGCTCGTGGTCCCGCCAGTCTTCGTCCACCTGCTGTCGGATCGGCACGTACCGCTCCTCACCCCACTTCCTGACCATCTTGCCCACCTCGATCATGAACTCAGAAACCCATTCCTTTGGACAGATGAAATCATCGAT
>JAQYVQ010000237.1 GCA_030145435.1 Syntrophobacteria bacterium
CCCCACGCTGCAGCAACGGATCTTGTCCTCCCCTGGGAGGGGATCGATCCGGCGGTGGCCGATGTGGGTGCAGCGGTTGGGGAAGGCATGAAACGCACCATCCTGCCCGTGCACGACGAGCACACGCTTCGGAAGGGAAGGCCCCTCCAGTCGGACGGCCCCGCCCTTCTGCGACAACTCAGGCGCCTTGTCGAGGATGACCTCCAACTTGCCGCCCGCATAGCTCCAGCACCCGGAGTTGGCAGGCACCTGGGTGGCACAAATACCGAATATACGTTTGAAAATACCCATGTTCGCCCTCCTCACAAGTTTTGACGAAATCATTTTTCCCTTAGAAACAGCGGCAGTATAGGGCCGCCCCTCTCCCAGTGTCAACGCCGAACCGCGACATCCCCAAAAGGGGGGACGGTGTTGACTTCTTTCGGTGTTGAGTCCGGCCCCCAGATTCTGCTAAAGATACCCTGCGAGAGGCCGCATCCACAGAGAAAGGGGGGCTTACGATGGATATGTCTCAGATCGCCTGGCTCGTGACCGTTGTCCTGACCGGAACCGCCGCGGGCGCCATGGTAGGTCACACAGTTCTGCTCGGTCGGTTCCTGAACTGGATGTTCGAGTCCGGAAGAACAGAGGTGTTCAAGGACACCTATCCTCTCTTCATCCAGGAGAAGAGCCCGCAGCTCCTCTTTGACAATCTCTTCACCCTCACGATCGTCGTGACGACCGCCTTCAACGCGTACCTCTACCTCTCGGGACAAGTGACGGCCCTGTCCCTGCTCGCCGTAGCCTTCCAGTGGGCCTTTGTGGGGGTTTTTTTCGGCACCGGCTTCGCCAAGGTGGAGGCCGAGCTCTTCAAGAACGGAAATACATCCCCCGTGCTGGTGAACACATTCGTCAAACGCAACATACCGCTCTGCGCCCTGTCCGCGGTTCTCCTGCTCGCTTCCTTCGTGTGCCTGGCTTTGATGAGGTGCTAGAAAGGGTTTACGGATTCCGGAGTATTGTCTTTCGGTATTCTCCGGGGGTCGCGCCCGTCCATCTCCTGAAAGCGTGATTGAAAGCGCTCTGCTCCGAGAAGCCGAGCAAAAAGGCGATGTCACAGATCGTCACCTCCGGCTTCCCGAGATACCGGAGGGCCATCTCCTCTCGGATCCGGTCGAGAAGCTTCTGATAGGTGACCCCTTCGGCCTTCAACCGGCTCTGAAGATGCCGTGTACTCACCGCCAGGCCCTGTGCCGCCGACTCGACGCCGGGCCTTTCCCCCCTTGACAGCATCTGCCCGATGGACCGCGTCACCCGATCCGCCCAACTGTCCCGTCCGTAGAGATCCTGAACGCGCTCGTCCGCGAATCGCTCGAGGGTCTCGAGCAGATCCGGGCTGGCCATCAAGATCGGCAGGGCCAGGTCCTTCTCTCGGATGATCATCTGGTTTCCGGGCTGTCGAAAAAGAAGCGGCGAACGGAAGACGCGTTCGTGTTCGGTCACGTCCGGCGGCTCGGGATGGGCGAAGCGAACCTCGACCGGAGCGATACGGTTCTCGGAGAGACGGCGCAGCATGGTAACGACGATACTCAGAACGGCTTCGGAATGATGCCGATGGAGTTCCACCCCGGGCCGCAGGGGCTGCAACCGAACAGAGGCATATGTGCCTTCACGGGTGATCTGCATTTTGTGGATGTCCGCCATGAGGCCGTGATAGCGGAAGAACTTCTCCAGGGCATCTCCCACGGTCGGGCAGTTCATCATGACCGAGAACAGGATGTGCCCCCCAAAGAACGCGTGAGCCGCCTCACCGAAATGGAGGCCGAAATCCCGGTCCCCGGACCGGAGAACGACCTCCTCCCAAAGGGCGTTGAAGGTGTCCGCCGAAATCCTGGCCCCCTGTTCCTCCAGGGTGGAGAGATCGAGTCCGACCTTCTTGCAGAAGCCCTCGATCTCGAGCCCGACGCCGGACGCGTACCTCAACAGAATGACCGTGAGATCGCTCGAGGCGGTCGCAGCTGCTCTTGTTTTCCCCATGGGTTTTCGGGTCACCATTGGCTGCCTGGCTCCATTCCCGGCTCTTCTTCGATCCGTCTCAGGCGGAAGATCCTGCGACCAAGGAATATGTCGCATGGCACAAAATATCAAGTCTTTTTCGCCATCCGACAAGATCCTCCGGGACCGATGTCATAGTATGGGGACATCATGCTCCACAAACCAACGATAAAGGAGGTCATTCAAATGTCTTCATCCAAGGCGAAGCGGATTCACCGCACCCATCAGGTAACCGTTCAGGCTCCCGTCGACAAGGTTTTTCCTCTGGCCTGCCCGATCGAGGAGTACAAATGGATCGATGGCTGGCAGTGCGAGATGATCTACTCGGAAGGTGGAAAGAACGAGAACAATTGCATCTTCTCCGAGGAGATGTCCTCCCCCGCTCTCTTCCCCTCTGCCGGCCTCGGCGCGACGATCTGGTACACAACCCTCTGGGACACCGAGGGGCACCGGGTCCACTTCGCACTCATCACGAGCCTGTCTGTGGCCAAATTCGAAGCCGAGATGCAGGACCAGGGCGACGGCAACACCCTGGTGCAATGGGATTTCACGGTCACTGCCGTGAACGAGGAAGGCAACCGTCACGTGGGCGACGCCACGGCCGCCGGGATGACCGGCATGATGACCTTTCT
>JAQYVQ010000241.1 GCA_030145435.1 Syntrophobacteria bacterium
TTGACTGCAAGGAACCTGAATGGTACCCTGAATGATACCAATAGCAAAGCATTTATATATTTCATCAAATCGAAGCAGGGCGGAGTCGTAGGGAAAGATCCCCTTCTCGAGTTGAGGTCCGAACCGCAATGGGCGAGGATATCTGGGTATCGGTCATCGTCTTTCTTGTCGGCTCCATTTTCGGCTTGATCGCCTTCATGCAGATTGTCTACCCCCTGTTTTCCCTTGTGCCGAAGGTCCGGAGGATCCTGCGAGATGAGGAACAGGAGAAATCGATCCTGCTTTCGTTGCTCTTCTTTTCCCCGGTGGTCTGGACCACGGTGCTGCTCTTCTCCATTCTCCTGGTTGTCCGGTATTTCCCTGCCTACTGGAAGCCTTACATGCTCGGCCTGGCCTTTGTCCTGCTCTTCGTCTTCTTCTTCGTGCACCGGAGAAACGAGGAAGTGGAGGACGAGATGATCACCAAGGTCAAAGACCGGATGAAACTGACCGGTTAGGACTCCTCCTCCAAGCCCCCTTGGGAGAGCGATCTCAAGTAGGCCGCCCCCCAAAAGCCCATCTACACTGCTATCCCTGTTCCTATTCGATTCGTGCCCGTTCCTGGTCCAGTGGCATGTGGCTAGTTGGCTATTCAGGTATTAGGTATAAGGTATTGACTGCTAATACCTGGCCGTTATTTTCTTCTTGACAGTTCCCTTGGGTTTGGTATGCTGGTAATACCACCAGCCAAGAGGCAGGAGAAACGCGTGGAAGACATACTCAGACCGATACGCAAGGAGAGCCTCAAGGACGTCTTTGTTACCCGTTTCGAAGACCTGATCCTGTCCGGCAAGTTCTCGATCGGGGAGAAGCTCCCCTCGGAGAGGGAGTTAGCCCTTCGGCTTGGGGTCAGTCGGCCCGTGGTGCACGACGGGCTGATGGACCTGGTCTCCAAAGGCCTCGTCTCGATGAAGCCCAGGGTGGGAACGGTCGTCAATGACTACCGGAGGGAAGGTTCCCTCTCGATCCTGACATCCCTGGTCAACTACCAAAACGGGAAGCTCGACCCGAGGCTCTTCGAGAGCATGGTGGAGATGAGGATGCTTTTCGAAGTGGAAACGGCGAGGCTTGCCGCGTCGAGAAGGACTCCGGAACATCTCGACGCATTGAAAGGCTTGCTCGAGGAAGAAACGGTGGTGGATTCCCGGGAGATCGAGCGGATTGCAGAGGTTGATTTCGGTTTCCACCACCTGATCGCAATGGCCACGGGCAACTTCATCTATCCGCTCCTCCTGAACTCATTCCGGCAAGTCTACACCAGTTTCACAAAACGGTTCTTCTCGGATCCGGAGGTGGTCTCCGTCGTTTTCGGCCTCCACGGGGAGTTGGTGCAGGCGATCGAAGGCAAGGACGAGAAGAGGGCAATGGAGGCGATGAGAAGATTGTTGGTACACGGCAGAGAAAGATTGAAGGCCATGACAGCCGAAGAGGAAAGGGGGCAGCCATGAGTGGGTCCACCGCTGAGCAGTTACCGTATTCGATCAAGGAGCCGGGGGGTCTTTCTCCGAGGATCGAATGGTTGAGGGACTACTACTTCAAGGGATGTGCAAGGGAATGGAACAACGAATTCACCGCGTGGACCACGGACACGCCCTGGGATGTTCAGTACGATGAAGCCATCTACTACATTGTCCCGGAGACGTTTGCCTTCCTCCAGACCTTCCGGTCGTCCTTCCATCAGGCAGCCCGGCCTGTCAGGCTGCACGGGGACTTCTGGAAATGGAGCCTGCCGGAACGGAAGGCCTGGTTTACCAGGGAGGTCATGGTGAACTACGTGCCCCAGGAGATTTTTCCGGGCGATCTCATCGCCGGGGGGCGATTCAACATCCAGACCTCGATGTGCTTGACCAGGAAGGAAGCCAAGGCGAGAGATCGCCTGATCTACGGCAAGAACGGCGTCAGGGCGAGGATGAAATCGTTCCACGATCACGGTTACGGGAATGCGGGGGCCACGAGCGGCCATCTCATCCCGGGATACGAGCGGGCCCTCGAGATTGGCTGGAAGGGGATCCATGAGGACCTCATTTCCCGGTACGAGCGCTTGAGCGGGCGGGAGAAGAAGGGCGAGAAAGGGGCCCAGTTGAGGGCCATGATGACGGCGGCGACCATGCCCCGTGACCTGGCTGCCAGGTACGCAGAGAAATCGAGGGAGCTGGCCGCAGCGGAAGTGGACCGGGCAAGAACGAAAGAGCTCGAGCAGATGGCAGCCAACCTGGACCGGGTCCCCTGGGAGCCGGCACGGACCTTCTGGGAGGCGGTGCAGGCCCTCTGGCTCAATCACATGCTCATCATGAGCGACGAGAACTACCCGGGGCCGGGAATCTCCTTCGGCAGGATCGATCAGTACCTGCTGCCCTACTGGGAGCGCTCCCTCGAGGAGGGCATGGACAGGGAATTTGGAAAAGAGATACTGAAGTGCTTCTGGATACACTCCAACACCGCCTACGACGCGATGATCCGGGTGGGGGGCAACCAGGGGATCACCGCAGGCTTCGGCCAGCTGCTCACTCTGTCCGGCATGGGCCTGGGCGGTAAGGACATGACCAACGGCCTCACTCTTGCGATTCTCGAGGTCATCGACGAGATGAGCCCCATCCTGGAGCCAAAGCCGAACGTGAGACTGCACAAGAACTCGAGCGAGGAACTCCTGGACAAGATCGTCGACATGCTTGCCTCAAGCCAGGGCGCGCCCTTCCTGCTGAACTTCGACGAGCGGTCCATGGCCGGGATGATGCTCCAGGCGAAGAAGGCGGGCTGCACGCACCTGATCCATGAGAAGAACGTCCACGAATACGCGCCCGTGGGATGCCTGGAAAACACCATGGTGGGAAACGACCGGTCCGGCACGGTGGACAACAACCTGAACCTGCTCAAGGCGGTGGAGCTCGCCCTGACCGGTGGGAAGGACCTGCTCGGCTTCGAAGACCCGATCACGGGCAAGAAGGAGGCGGTCGGCAGGGACGGGCCGAGCACAGGGGATGCTTCGAAGTTTGCGGCCTGGGAGGAGTTCTGGAAGGCCTACACGATCCAGACAGAGTACATCGTGAAGAAGTGCGTGGGTCTGTACGAGCTCTCGGAATCGCTCCGGGCCCGTTTCGCCCCCACGCCTTACCTGTCCTGCCTGGTCAAGGGATGTGCCGAAAAGGGGTTGGACATCACCCGCGGTGGGGCGGAACTCTCCTTCACCACCCTGGAAGCGGTTACGTTCGCCACGACCGTCGATTCACTTCTTGCCGTCAAGTACCTGGTCTTCGACCAGAAGGCGTGTTCCATGGAGGAGTTGGTGGCAGCGCTCAAGGCGAACTGGGCAGGCCATGAATCCCTGCAAGCCAAGGCCAAGTTCAAGGCGCCCAAGTACGGCCGGGACGACGACGAGTCAGATCAAATGGCCAGGGAGGTGATGGACTTCTGGTGCGAGGAGGCCTGGAAGCACAAGACCGAATCGACACACCGCCAGTTCCGGCCGGGCATGTTGAGCTGGAACTACTGGGTGGGCGACGGATTCATCCTGCCCGCCAGCCCGGACGGAAGGCCCAAGGGACAGTTTCTGTCGAATGCCATCTGCCCTTCGAACGGAGCAGACATCAAAGGGCCGACCGCTAACGTGAACTCCGTGGGCAAGGCCCTGGGGGGAAAGGTCTATGACGGCCAGGGAGATTGGGGCGAGTATCTGAACCTCCTGCCGAACGGCGCCAGCCACACCATGACCTTCAACCCTTCCATTTTGAGGGACCCGGAGCACCGAAAGAAATTCAAGGCCTTCCTGCGAGGCTACGTGGAGAACGGGGGCACGGCCCTCCAGATCAACCTGCTCGACCCGGACCTTCTGCGGACGGCACAGAAGAAGCCGAAGGACTACAGGCACCTGCTCGTCCGGGTGACCGGGTACAATGCCTACTTCACGAGCATCGGCAAAGAGTTACAGGACGAAGTCATTGCGAGGATCAGCCACGAAAAGATGTAAGAAAAGTAGGTGAAAGGCGAAAGGGCAAAGGAGAAAGTCCCGGCCACCCGGCCGCCGAAGGAACAGGATGCCAGGAGGTTTTGTGTGAATAAGACCGACCGATTTGAATCTGCTGACATGGGGGCCTTTGAGGCGGAGGCAAAGGTAGGCCTGCTCGCCACGGTGAGCCCGGAGGGGCTCCCCCACATTTCGCTCATCGCGTCCATGCAGGCCAAGGATCCGACACAGCTCATCTGGGGACAGTTCTCAGAGGGCCGGAGCAAGGTGCACGTGAGGCAGAACCCTCATGTCGGGTTCTTGATCATGACCCTGGACAGGAACCTGTGGAGGGGCAAGGCCCTTTGGACGCACGGGGAGACCGAAGGCGAAGACTACGAGATGTACAACCAGAAGCCCATGTTTCGGTACAACGCCTACTTCGGTATTCACACCGTCCACTTCATGGACCTCGTCGAGACGTACGGCAAGGAAGGCCTCCCCCTTGCCCGGATCGTGATGGCCTCTCTGGCCACGAAGGCCGCAAAGGACGGAGCGAAATCCCCCGAGGACGAGCGCATCCTCAAGCCCTGGGCCGAAGGCCTGTTCAATCGGCTGGATACTCTGAAATTCATCGGGTACGTGGACGAGGAAGGCTTTCCCACGATCGTTCCGGTCATCCAGTGCCAGGCCGCCGGGTCGAGAAGGCTCGCCTTTTCGACCCTCGCGTACGGGGACGAGCTGGCCCCGATCAAGCAGGGGATGCAGGTTGCGGTCTTCGGCATGTCGATGCAGATGGAAGACGTCCTGGTGAGAGGGACCTTCCTGGGCTACGATCGGGTGCGACTCCAGCGGCTCGGCGTCATCGAGCTGGAGTGGGTCTACAATTCCATGCCCCCCACCCCCGGGCAGATCTATCCTCCCGTGGAGTTGAAGCCGGTGGTGAACTTCTAGCCGGGCTTCGAAGACACGGTTTTCTGCGCCGTTGCGCTCGTCATTCCAGGCGAAAGGGATGGATCAAGTAATGGAATAGTGAATTAACAGGAACCTCGTCCTTCCCTTGCAGTCAGAGGCCGCCCGGCCTGTTCTTGTTCGTCTGCAGCGATCCCTTCCTCAAATCTTAAATCCCGCCTCCAAAAAGGAACGCTGGGGCCGCTGATCGCATCTTCCATATATGAGGAATGGACGGTGCCCGGCGCCCAAGAGAGGAGTGGGAATGAAAGCAGGAGAGGTCCACCGGATGAGCAACAGGAGTCTGATCGCGGTTGCTTGTGCAGCGGTGCTGTTGTCTGTCTGGTTCGTCCAGGCTTCCTGCAAAGGAAGGACACAAGAGGGGACGGCCGAGAGACCGAGTGTTCCGGATGCCGAGCCCGGGAACACAACGACCAGCCATGAGAAGGCGGGCCACAATCGCTTGATCCACGAGAAGAGCCCCTATCTCCTCCAGCACGCGGACAACCCGGTGGACTGGTATCCGTGGGGCGAAGAGGCGTTCGAGAAGGCGAGACGGGAAGGCAAGCCGGTCTTCCTTTCGATCGGTTACTCTAC
>JAQYVQ010000256.1 GCA_030145435.1 Syntrophobacteria bacterium
GGGAGATCTTCCGGGGCGAGAGGCTTCCCCTCGCCTTTGTGGACCTCGAAAAATTCGACCGGAACGTTGATTTCGTCGCCTCGACCCAGAGGCAGACGGGGAAGACGATCCGGGTCCACTCGAAATCGATCCGATGCGTCGCACTCCTCCGGAGGATCCTCGAGACGGGCGGTGATGCGTTCCGGGGCGTGATGACCTTCACCATGGAAGAGACCTCCTTCCTGGCAGAGAAGGGGTTCGACGATTTCATCGT
The DNA here is from genome assembly GCA_030145435.1 of Syntrophobacteria bacterium. Taxonomy (GTDB): domain Bacteria; phylum Desulfobacterota; class DSWW01; order DSWW01; family DSWW01; genus S015-6. Next base: position 254 of record JAQYVQ010000256.1, read on the forward strand.
CTCCTACCCGACGGTTCAGCCCACAGATATGGACCTGTTTGCGGGCCTGATCCGGGAGGGGAAGACCGTGTCCCTGATCGTGGATTCCGAGGATCACCTCGAGCGCCTGTCTCGGACAGGTGAAAGGGAAGGCGTGGTGCTGGGAGCGTGCATGGAGGTAGACATGTCGTATCGCCCCATGAAGACCCCTCTCCACCTCGGCGTGAGACGCAGCCCCATACGAACCATCGAGGATGCACTGGCGCTCGCACGCAGATCCGAAAGCTACCCGGGCGTGCGCATCGACTCGATCATGGGGTACGAGGCCCACATTGCAGGCTTGAACGACGACCTTCCGGATGCGCGGGTCAAGAGCCGGATCTTGAGAACCTTGAAGAAGGCATCCGTGAGGGAACTCACCGAACGGAGAGGAAGCGTGGTGGACAGACTGCGACAGGAGGGCCTCGAGCTCCGTGCCGTGAACGGCGGCGGGAGCGGGAGCCTCCTTTCCACCGGCGGGGACCCGTCGGTCACGGAGGTCACGGCAGGCTCGGCCTTCTACGCCCCCGGCATGTTCCAGCACTTCAAGGAGGTTTCCTTCGAGCCTTCCGCCTTCTTCGCGCTGCAGATCGTACGCAGACCGGCGAAAGGCATCGTCACTTGTCACGGGGGAGGGTATGTGGCGTCAGGGCCCGTAGGCGAGGACAAGCTGCCGGTGCCGTTCCTGCCCCAGGGGTGCTCCTTCCTGCCCTTTGAAGGCGCCGGTGAGGTACAGACTCCGCTCAAGCTTCCCAAGGAGTGCTCTGCCCTGTGCCTCGGGGACCCGATCTTCTTCCAGCATGCCAAGGCGGGTGAGATAACGGAACGATTCAATTCATTCTTCCTGGTCGGCGAGAATCGGATCGTCGACCGGGTCCAGACCTACCGGGGCGAAGGAAAGGCCTTCCTCTAACGCGCCCGGAAACACGAAGGGAAAAGCATTGAAGCATCTTCTTCTTAGCGGTATCGCAGTCGTCCTGCTGGTCCTGCCCGTGACGGCGGGGAGTGACGCCCCGGTGGAGATCCCGACGGAAGTCCCAACGGAAGTCCCAACGGAGGACCCGACGGAGATCCCGCCCCCCCGACCTCCGGTGTCCAGTTTTCGGGTGCCCGAGCAGATGAGTCTGTGCGGCGAGCAGGTGCCTCTGGAAAGAGAGGACGTTAAAGAGAGGCTGGAGTACGAATTCTACTATCTCCTGGACAGGCAGGGGCTCCTGGTCACGTACATGAAGCGGGCCGCCAGATGCGATCCGATCGTTGAGGTGATCCTGGAGATGGAGGAGATGCCGGAGGACTTGAAGTACGTGCCCGTAGCCGAAAGCGGGCTGGCCTCCCGGGCGAGGAGTTCAGCGAGCGCGGTGGGATACTGGCAGTTCATAGAGGCCACGGCAGAGCGCTACGGGCTCAAGGTGGATGGTTACATCGACGAGAGGCGCGACCTCACGCGTTCGACCATAGCGGCGACAGCCTATCTGAAAGACTTGCACGAGATGTTCGGGTCCTGGCCCCTGGCACTCGCGGGGTACAACTGGGGGGAGAAGAACGTCCGGCGCGCGACGAAAGACCAGGGCACGACCTCCTACTACGACCTCTACCTGCCCTTGGAGACAGAGCGTTACGTGTTCCGCATCCTGGCTCTGAAGCTCATCATGGAACAGCCGGAGACCTATTCCATCCACGTGCCGGAAGACGAACGGTATGGGTTGCCCAGGGTCATGGAGGTGGACATCGCCTCGGAGACGCCCATATCCATCGACATCCTCGCGAACTGCGCAAACGTGGGCGCTCGAACGATTCGCGGCCTGAATCCCTGGATGAGGAGGAATGTCCTGCCGGCAGGCCGGTACGTGATCGCGGTGCCCACGGAACAGTCGGACGGGTATGCGGACCGTGTGGCTAAGCACCTGTCCAAAAGGAGGAAGGTCGTTCACACCATCAAGAGAGGGGAGAACCTCTCCACCATCGCCTCGAAATACAACGTCACGGTCGAATCGATCGAGAAGTGGAACAAGATCTCCCGGAGGAAGCCGATCCATTTCGGGCAGAAGCTGGCGATCTGGCAATAGAGTGCTATGCCTGTTCCAAATTCGATTTGCTTGGACTCCGTCTCTCTCCCCCCCTACAAAGTCGCCCTGCACAAATCGAATTTGGAACAGGCATAGCACCAGAGTCCCCACCCCTACCGCCCAAGAAGTGGTTCACTGGTATCTCTTAGGGATTCTTGGCGAACCAACCCTGCGTGCCGAGGCAGATCTTCACGAGCATCAGCATCACGGGCACCTCGATGAGCACCCCCACCACGGTCGCCAGGGCCGCTCCGGACGACAGGCCGAAGAGCATCACCGACGTGGCGATGGCCACTTCGAAGTGGTTCGAGGCGCCGATCATGGCCGAGGGCGCGGCGTCCTCGTACGAGAGGCCGAGCAGTCGCGACAGGCCGTAGGTCAGCCAGAAGATGAGCACCGTCTGAAGGAACAGCGGGATCGCAATCCAGAGGATCGTGAGCGGGTTCGACAGGATCACCTCCCCCTTGAACGAGAACAGCAGGACAAGGGTCACCAGGAGGGCGGAGATCGTGATCGGCGTCAGCAGGTGCAGAAACTTCTCCCGGAACCAGTCTTCCCCCTTCGCACGGATGATCCATTTGCGAGAGAGATAGCCCGCCACGAGGGGCAGGGCCACGTAGATGCCGATCGACAGGAGCAGGGCCTGCCAGGGGACCGGAAGCCGTCCAACCCCGAGGAGAAAGCCTCCGAGGGGCCCGAAGAGGAAGAGCATGACAAGCGAATTGATGGCGACCATGACCAGGGTGTGGCCGTCGTTGCCCCTGGCCAGGAAGCCCCACACGAGCACCATGGCGGTGCAGGGAGCGATGCCCAGGAGGATGCACCCGGCCAGGTAGCTGCGCCACAGGGGGACCTCCAACACCTTGACCCCGTCCATCATCACGACCTTGCCCACCCCGTGCGTGTCGCCCGGGGCCAGGTCGAGCCCGAGGGGCATCTTCACGTAATCCACCGCCTCCGGCCCAATGAACCCCTGAAACAGGACGCCGAGGAAGAGGAGCGAGATGGCATACATGGTAAAAGGCTTGATCGCCCAGTTCACGAAGAGGGTGAGCCCCACGGGCCGCCGGTTCCGGCCCGCCTTGAGGACCTCGCCGAAGTCGATC
>JAQYVQ010000267.1 GCA_030145435.1 Syntrophobacteria bacterium
TTCTTGACCGGGGTGCATGCTTCTCCTAGGATGAGGAGTTCTGACCGTCACACCGGCAAGGCACGGATTCTGAGGCAGTCCCGGAAGGAAGAAAGTGAATGCAGGATCCTTCGCACAAATTCTGACAAGAAGCGAGAGGCCACTCCTGGTGCTCGCGCACCCGAATGACGAGCTGGCCTGCTCCGGGATCCTTCAACGGCTCAGAGACCGGATTCGGGTCGTCTTCATGACCAACGGGGACGGGCTGGCCCGGACAGAGAACCTGGATCCGGTTCGATACGCTGCCATCCGCAAGGCGGAGGCCCTGGAGAGCCTCGGAACGTCCGGTGTGGCCGCCGACCAGGCCCGGTTCTTCGGCCATTCGGAGAACGAGATCTACCGGAACTTGGCCAGACTGAAGAGGTCCGCCTTGCGGCTGTCCGAGGTGATCGCCTTCTTCGAGCCGATCCGCAGGTCCATGGCCGAAGCCGCGTACGAGTTCAGGCCGGATGTGGCCTTTGCGGTGGGATTCCACGGGGGTCACCCGGAACACGGCCTGGCCCATTTCTTCGGGGCCCTGGCGGTTCGCAACTTCGCAAAGGAAGTGGAGGCGGACATTCCTCTGTACCAGTTTCCGGAATACGTCCTGACGACCCTTCTGCCCGAGAGGTTGCGTACCGGGTACCCGGGCGAGAAGTACTGGATGGTTCTGGACGGCCGGGAATTGGAGACGAAGAAGAGGATGGCCGACTGCTATCTGTCGCGGCGCCCTGATTTCAAGAGATTCCGCCGCATCGTGGGGATCCTGAACCTGCCTCGCGCCGCAGTCCGGCGGGAGAACCCTGCGGACAGGTTCTTCGGGCGGGAGCAGGTGAGTCTCGTGCCCGGGGATTTCGATTATCGCAGGGCTCCGTATCGGCCCGGCTTCCTCGACCATCTCCTGGAAGACTTCGAGGGGACGCCGATCACCTTTCAGGAATGCATTCGCCCGATCGTCGTCGCTTTTGAAGAGGAAGCCGCCGCCCAAAGGAATTGAAGGTTAGAAAGGGATCCGTTGTGGACTTCGAGATCAACCCGAAACAGCGAGTCATTCGCCGGACCGTACGAGAGTTCGCCACGAGCCGGATCGGACCGATTGCCCACGAGCTCGATCAACAGGCGCGCTTCCCCTGGGAGCTGATGGACGACATGAAGGCCATGAACCTGTTCGGCCTTCAGGCCTCCCCGGAATGGGGCGGGGCGGGAATGGATACGATCAGCTATGCCATCACGATCGAGGAGCTCGCCCGGGTCTGCGCGGGAATCGCACTCGCCGTGACGGTCCACAACAGCGTGTCCTTGTATCCGATCGAGGCGTATGGAACGGATAAACAGAAACGGCGCATCCTTCCCGGCATGTGTTCCGGCGACCGTGTCGGCGCCTTCTGCGTGACCGAGCCGAACGCAGGATCGGACGCCTCTGCCACCGAGACGACCGCAATCCTCGACGGCGATCGTTACATCCTGAACGGAAACAAGATCTGGGTCACGAACGGGGCGATCGCGGGCGTGGCCGTGGTCCTGGCCCGCACGGATCCGGAAGACAAGAAGAGGGGACTGAGCACCCTGATCGTCGAGCGCGGCATGCGCGGCTTCTCTGTGGGCCCTCTCGAAGACCTCTGCGGCATGCGCTCCAACCCGGTCTCTTCCCTGATCATGACGGATTGCCCGGTCCCGAAGGAGAACCTGCTGGGCCGGCCCGGGGACGGCGTCCGGATCGCCCTGCAGACCCTCGACGTGGGACGAATCGGGATCGCCTCGCAGGCCCTGGGCATCGCCCAGGCAAGCCTCGACGTCTCGCTGGAATACGCGCAGCAGAGGATTCAGTTCCGGGCCCCGCTGACCCAGTTTCAATCGATACAGAACATGCTGGCGGACACGGCCACCGAGATCGAAGCGACTCGCCTGCTCGTCTACCAGGCGGGCTGGCTGCGGGACAACGAACGGCCCTTCTCCTCCGCATCGGCCATGGCCAAGCTCTACGCCAGCGAAGCGGCCAGCCGCGCCGGCTCCCGGGGGGTGCAGATCCACGGAGGGTACGGCTACTCGAAGAGCTATCCGATCGAGCGCTACTGGAGGGATGCCCGCGTGACCGAAATCTACGAGGGCACATCCGAGATACAGCGCATGGTGATTGCAAGAAGTCTGCAGGAGAAGTCCAAGCCATGAAGCCGACATGGGTCGTCTGCATCAAGCAGGTCCCCCGGGAACCCGTCTTCAAGAGGACGGGAGATGCCTACCAGATCGACCGGGACAGGGTCGAGGGAATCCTGAACCCCTATGATCGTCGGGCCATCGAGCTTGCCGTGAACCTGAAGGAGAAGCAGGGCGGGGAAGTGGTGGTCCTGTCCATGGGCCCTCCGCAGGCGGAGGAGGCCCTCCGTGAGGCCTTGGCCTTCGGGGTCGACAGGGCGGTCCTGCTCTCAGACCCGGCATTCGCAGGCGCGGACACGCTGGCAACGGCTTACACCCTGGCCGCCGGTGTCCGCAAGCTCGGCCACTTCTCGCTGATCCTGTGCGGGGCAAGGACCCTGGACAGCGACACCGCTCAGGTGGGGCCGCAAATGGCAGAGTTTCTCGATCTGCCGATGGCGGCCTATGTGGGCAAGGCCACGTGCAAGGAGCGCAGCCTTCGCGTGGAGAGGACCCTGGACGGGGTGCGGGAACGGCTGCTCCTGCCTCTGCCGGCCCTGATCACAGTGGCCGGACAGATGCAGGCCGAGAGGCCTCTGGCACTCAGCTCGGTGGAAGAGGCCTTTGGGAAACCGAAGGTCCAACGCTGGGGAAGGCAAGACCTCGAGGTGGACCCGGGCCGGATCGGCTGGGAGGGCTCTGCCACCGTGGCGGACGAATATGCCGTCTGGAAGCATTCCCGCTCCGGGGAGATCATCCAGGCCAAGCCGGCAGAGGCAGCGGATCGGATTCTTGACATCCTCGTGAAACGCAACGTGCTCGGAGGCTGAGGGCACCGTGGGAAATACAAAGAAGAAGACGGCAACAAGCCCGGACCAAGCAGAGGGGCACGCCGGTGTCTGGGTCTTGGGGGATATTCGGACAGAGGCCCTGAAGAAGGCCACTCGATCCCTCCTGGACGTAGCTTCGGGCCTTGCCCGGAAGCGGGCCGCGCCTCTCTCTCTCGTGCTCCTGGGAAGGCATCTCGAGCCTCATCTCGAGTTCTTTCTGCGGTGTCCGGCTGACCGGATCCTTTGCATGGACCACCAGCGCCTGGAACACTACCGGCAGGAGACCTATACGGGTGCGCTGGCGCACCTCGCCCGAGAGGAACGCCCCGAGATCTTCCTCTTCCTCTCGAATGATTGCGGGCGGGAGCTGGCCCCGCGGCTGGCCGCCCGACTGGATACAGGCCTTTGTGCCGATTGCATCCGCCTGGGCATCGACCCGCAAACCGGCCTCCTGATCCAAACGGTACCCGCCTTTGGGGACCAGATCTACGGAAAGATCCTGACCCCGGAGAAACGGCCGCAGATGGCGACCGTCCGGCCGGACGCAACGCTGGACGGTGCCGACGACCTCCCTGAAAAGGGCAGCGACACGCCTCAGATCCGCAAGGTCCCCTTCCCCGGCAAGTCGGTCAAGGAGCGGGTGAAGCGGCTCGGGACGAAAAAGGACCCGGATCAGGACCGCTCCATGGAGGATGCGCGTGTCGTCCTGTGCGGGGGACGGGGAATCGGCAGTGAGGGCCGTTTCCAAACCCTCTGGGATCTTGCGGAGCTGCTCGAAGGCGAAGTAGGAGCCACGAGGCCGGCCGTCCACGCGCACTGGGTCGACGAGGGGCGTATGGTGGGTCAGACGGGCCGAACGATCGCACCCGAGGTCCTGCTCGCCTTCGGCATCTCCGGGGCGATCCAGTTTACGGCAGCCATACAGCAGTCCCGGTACATTGTGGGGGTCAACCGGGACCCGAAGGCGTCGATCTTCTCCTGCGCCGACCTCGGGATCGTGGGAGACGTCAAACAGATCCTGCCCGAGCTCCTCCGAAAGCTCCAGAAGCTCCTGATCGAGCAGTACGGAAAATCCCCGGAGGAGGTCTATCCGGAGGGGATCGGAAGACCCATCAGCGGCCTGGGGAAGAGGTTAAGGGATCTCCGCGAGCAGAGAGGATACGAGATCGGGGAGGTCGCCCTGGTGCTCGAGGTAACCTCCCAGGACGTGGAGGGCATCGAGGGAGGCCAGGCCACGGCTTCCGTCTCCTTGCTGCTGCGGTTCGCACAGCTCTACCGGGTCGATCCGGCGCCGTTCCTGACGATGGCGGATGGGGCGCGCGCCGACCGGCGGCGAGTGGAAAGCTACACGAAGAGAACGCAGAACTACTCGTACCGGACCCTCACCCCCGGAGCAGAGCAGAAACACCTCCGGGCCTTCCGCATCACGATCGATCCCCGACGGGATCACAAGATGATAGAATACAAGCACGAAGGCGAGGAGTTCGTCTATGTGCTCCGCGGAGAGGTGGAAATCAAGGTGGGAGAAGACCTTCACGCCATGAAGCGGGGGGAGAGCCTTCACTTCGAGGCCTCGATTCCCCATCATCTGAGAAACCCGTCCGCACAGAAAACCGAACTTATCGTTGTGTTGTATACGCCGTGA
>JAQYVQ010000325.1 GCA_030145435.1 Syntrophobacteria bacterium
ATCGAGAAGGGGGCGTCGGCTCCAGAGGGACGATCTCAAGAAGGGGATCTACATCCTCCCCAATCTCTTCACCTCGGCCGGGCTCTTTGCCGGATTCTACTCCATCGTGGCCACCTTGAACGGCGACTTCGAGAGGGCCGCATGGGCGATCGTCATCTCAGGCATCTGTGACGCCGCCGACGGGAGAATCGCCCGCCTGACGGCCACCACGAGCAAGTTCGGTGTGGAATATGATTCGCTGGCCGACCTGCTCGCCTTCGGACTCGCACCCGCCCTGCTCGTCTATGAATGGGCCCTCCGCCCTTATGGGAAATGGGGCTGGTCCGTGGCATTCCTGTTCGTGGTGTGCGGTGCGCTCCGCCTGGCCAGGTACAATGTACAGATCGACAATGTGGAGGCCGTATCCTTCAAAGGCCTGCCGATCCCTGCGGCCGCCGGGATGGTCGTGAGCTCGGTGCTGATCTTCTACAAATTCGACAAGCCGGGCCCGGTCGAGCATCCTGTCCTGTTGGCCGGCATCTTCCTGCTGGCCGTCCTGATGGTCAGCAACTTGAAGTTCGCGAGTTTCAAGGAACTCGATCTCCGCAGACGCAAGCCCTTTCCCGTGCTGCTAGGGATCATCGTCCTGTTGATCCTGATCGTGAACGAACCGCAGATCGTGCTCTTCACAATTGGGGTGCTCTACACCCTGCACGGGCCCGTGTGGAGCTTCTTTCTCTGGAGGAAGAGGCGCATGGCATCGAGCTGTGCCGATCCGCCTGAGGAAACGGAGAGCAACCCCGGCACGGAGTCGTTGAAAGAGAGGGAAGAGAGCAAATGACAACCCAACCCATCCCCATTCGGATATTCGACACGACCTTGCGGGACGGGGAGCAGTCCCCGGGCGCAAGCATGAACCCGACCGAGAAGCTGGAGATCGCCCGGCAGCTGGAAAGGCTCGGGGTAGACGCTATCGAAGCGGGATTCCCCATGTCTTCACAGGGGGATTTCGATAGCGTCAAGAGCATCGCGGAGAACATCAAGGGCTGCCAGATCGTGGGTCTGGCCCGAACGCAACCCGCGGACATCGAACGGGCATGGGAGGCGGTCCGACCCGCCGAGGCGCCGGTGATTCACGTGTTCATCGCGACCAGCCCGATTCACATGGAGCACAAACTCCGGCTCAAACCGGAACAGGTCCTCGAGGAGGCGGTGTTTGCCGTCAAGGCGGCCAAGCGATTCGTCTCCTTCGTGGAGTTCTCCGCTGAGGATGCGACGCGAAGTGACCCGGACTTCCTGTGCAAGGTCTTTCAGGCCGTCCTCGACGCGGGGGCAACTTGTATCAACATACCCGACACGGTGGGCTACACGGTCCCGGGTGAATACGGGCGCCTCCTCGACACGATCCGCAGCAAGGTCCCGGACATCGACCGGGCAATCATCAGCGTCCACTGCCATAACGACCTCGGCCTGGCGGTTGCAAACACGCTGACGGCCATTGAACACGGGGCAACCCAGGTGGAATGCACCGTGAATGGAATCGGCGAGAGGGCGGGAAACTGCTCGATGGAAGAGGTCGTCATGGCCTTGCGCACGCGCAAGGACTACTTCGCATACCAGACGCGGATCAACACCGAACAGATCTATCCCACCAGCCGTATGGTCACAGGGGTCACCGGAATACGCGTCCAGCCGAACAAGGCGGTGGTCGGCGCGAACGCCTTTGCCCACGAGGCAGGGATTCATCAGGACGGCATGCTCAAGGAGAAGACCACCTACGAGATCATGACGCCCCAGTCCATCGGCATATCGAAGAGCGAACTCGTCCTCGGAAAACACTCCGGACGGCATGCCTTTCGGGAGAAGCTCAAAGACCTCGGGTACGAACTCTCCGATGAGCAGTTCCACCGGGCCTTTGGATGCTTCAAGACGGTGGCGGACAAGAAGAAAGAGGTCTTCGACGAAGACATCGAGACGATCATCGCCGAGGAAATCCTTCGCTTGCCGGACCGTTACGTTCTCGATTTCTTGAGCATCACGAGCGGTACCCACCTGATCCCGACGGCCACGGTTCAACTGACCAGGGACGGCAAGACATACAAGAAAGCGGAATTCGGCGACGGTCCGGTGGATGCCGCCTTTCAAGCGATTCGAGCGAGTTCCGGGAGCCAGAGCAAGCTGCTTCGCTTCGAAGTCAGTGCCATCACCGCGGGCAGCGACGCGCAGGGGGAGGTATCGGTCCGCCTGCAGGATGGAGAGTACACAGCCCTGGGCCAGGGTGCCTCCACGGACATCCTCGTTGCAAGCGCCAAGGCGTACGTCAACGCCCTGAACAAACTCGAATACCTGAAGAAGATGAAGAAGATCCTTCGCGGGGGCCCGTAAGGGATACGGAGATCCATGGCAGCCAAGAAAAAATGGAGGAGGAAATCAGAACGCCCTCCCAAGAAGAAGGCCGAGGTCGCTTCCAGCCGGACCTTCCCCCGGTGGGTGCGTGAGGGGCTGGGCATCGCCTTGCTTGGGGCCGCTGCCTTCCTGTTCCTCGCCCTGTTTTCCTATCGCCCGGAAACCGATCCCGGCTTCTTTCAGAGCATCTCTCCAGAGCCTCAGAAGGTGAAGAACCTGGCCGGACCGGTGGGCGCCTACGGGGCCAGTCTCCTGAAAGAGACCCTCGGCCTTGGCTCCTATTTCGTCGTCGCCCTCGTTGCATGGATGGCCATTCCGGTGATCCGAGGCCGGAGCCTGCGCATGGCACCCTGGAAGATCCCGGTGGGCCTTTTCACGCTGATCTGGGTTTCCACCCTGATTTCCCTCGCATTGCCCGACCGACCGAGCGCGAACCAGGGGGGGGTCGTCGGACAGCAGATGGCAGAGTGGCTGCTGGGGGCGCTCCATCCCGCGGGTTCCTACCTGCTCATCATCGTCGTGCTGATCCTGTCCGTGGCAGCTTTGGGAGAAGTCGCCTTCCTGGCCGGCCTCAAGGCGCTCGGCACCCTCGCAATCCGTGCGGCCAAGGCAACGTCCACAGCCTGCGCAAAAGGAGCTCGTCACCTTTCGCAGCTGTGCCGCCGACTCTTCGCGAAGGCCGCGGAGCAAGCGATCGCCCTGAGAAGGATCGTGGGCACCCGAATTGCGGAATGGAGGAGCCGATCGAAGGAACCGCCGGAGCCCCTGCAATCCGTACCCGCAAAGCAGTCCGCCCCTGCAATCGTGAACCACAAATTCAAACCGACCGCGCCTGCAACGAAGCAGGAGGCGCCCGCGAAGGAAGGCCCGACCCCAAGGATTGTGGACCCGGAGAAGGGCGAACATCCGCTTGCCACGGACAGCGCGGCACTCACCGGGGAGGAAGAGACGAAAAAACCGGTACAGACGACGCTCCCCTTCCCCCAACCGCTCCCCAAAGGATACCGCCATCCTCCCTTGGATCTGCTCGATGACCCGGACCCGGGCCAATCCGTGGTCGACGAAGAGGCCTTGAAGGAAAGTGCCGTGATTCTCGAGACCAAGCTCAAGGACTTCGGCGTACTCGGAAGGGTTACGGAGATCCACCCCGGCCCGATCATCACCCTGTTCGAATACGAGCCCGCATCGGGCATCAAGGTCAACCGCATCGTCAACCTCGCCGACGATCTGGCCCTGGCCATGAAGGCCTTGAGCATCCGCATCGTGGCCCCGATTCCCGGGAAGTCCGTCGTGGGCATCGAGGTCCCCAACAAAAAGAGGCAAATGGTTAGGCTCAAGGAGATTCTGGCGGACAAGGCGTTCCAGGCCTGCCGATGGAAGATTCCCCTTGCGCTTGGGAAGGATATTGCGGGAAATCCCGTGACCACGGACTTGGCCCGCATGCCTCACCTTCTGATCGCAGGGGCAACGGGAACGGGGAAAAGCGTCAATCTCCATTCCCTCATCCTGAGCATTCTCTTCCGGTTCTCCCCCCAGGAGGTGAAGTTCCTGATGATCGACCCGAAGATGCTCGAACTCGCGGGCTACCACGGGATTCCCCATCTTCTTCATCCGGTCATCACGGACTCGAGGCGGGCCTCGGACGTCCTGGACTGGGCCGTCGAGCGGATGGAACAGCGCTACCAACTGCTCTCGGAAAAGGGCGTTCGTAACATCGAGAGCTACAACGAGAAGATCGACAAGGAGTTGGCCGCCTCCGACAATGAAGGCACCGGGCAACTCCCGGAAATCGACGACCCGGATGAAGCGGATGGCGATATCGTCCCGGAGCGGGGAAAGCTCCCCTACATCATTCTGGTGATCGATGAAATGGCCGACCTGATGATCATCGCCGGGAGACAGATCGAAGAGTCGATAACGCGCCTGGCACAGATGGCGCGGGCGGCCGGCATCCATCTGCTGCTCGCGACCCAGAGGCCTTCTGTGGACGTGTTGACCGGTATCATCAAGGCCAACCTCCCGGCCAGGATCTCTTTTCAGGTCAGCTCACGGATAGACTCCCGTACGATTCTCGACAACATGGGGGCGGAGAAGCTGCTGGGCCGCGGAGACATGCTGTTCCTCCCGCCTGGAACCTCCAAGGTCACACGCATTCATGGCCCCTACGTGAGCGAGCCGGAAATCGAGCGCGTCGTGGATTACATCAAGCAGCACGGCAGGCCTCAATACGAAAAGATCCCCTTCAAATCGAAAAAGACGAAGAATGGCGAAGAATCCTTCGAGCATGACGAGAAATACGACGAGGCCGTTCAACTCGTGGCCGAGACACGGCAGGCATCCATCTCCATGATCCAGCGCAAGCTCCGGGTCGGGTACAACCGTGCGGCCCGGATGATCGAACGCATGGAACAGGAAGGGGTCGTGGGGCCGCAGGAAGGGGTCAAACTGCGGGAGGTCCTGATCAACAACCTCGAGTAAGCAACCGCCTCGGGCTGGAAAGGTGTGACGAAAGACGACATGGCAACGATGAAACGACTCGCCCTATGCGTGGTCCTTCTCTGGTTTGCAAACCCCTCGATGGCAGGCGGAGTGGGGGGGGATCCGGGGAACTCGCAGGATCCCGTTCCTGAGAAGACCGAAGAGACGAGGCAACCGGAGCAGGAAGCCCCCCTTCTGGATAGCATCCTGTCACAGATGGATGCGTCCTACCAGAAGCTCCAGAGCTATCGCGCCGAGTTCGAGCAGGAATCGGAAACGACGACCTTCAAGAGGAAGAGACAGGCCTCGGGCAGGGTCTATTTCTTGAAGCCCAGCGAGATGCGCTGGGATTATCTGCAGCCCGAGGAAAGAGAAGTGTACCTGTCCGGAGAAAGAATCCAAATCTATCTTCCCGGCCGAAATCAAGTGATCGAGCAGACATTGACCGATGCGATGCCGGGCGTGGCGCCTGCAAGGCTCTTCATGGGGGTCGAGGAACTCGTCGGGTCTTTTTCCGTCTCCGCGGACTGCGCCGCCGAAGACGTCGAAAATGCCTACTGCCTTCGCCTGACCCCGAAGAAGAACAAGGCCATCTCTGTAGAAGAGATCCTGCTCTGGGTGGGAAAGAAGGATTTTCTCCCCCTGCGTACCGAATCCCGCGATGTCCTCGGCAATCGAACGACAATTTCTTTTCTCAAGGGAGAAACGAACATTCCCCTGAAGGAAGAGCTCTTCCAGTTTCAAGTGCCGCCGGGAGTCGAGGTGATTAGTAACACTTTCTAGGTTTTCTTCGTATCCCTCCCTTTTCGTGCACGGATGTCAAATCGCTGGATAAAGACTCAATGGCGAACCGACCTACCAAGGAAAACACCACCGTCTGCCTGATCTCCCTGGGTTGTCCGAAGAACCAGGTGGACTCGGAAATCTTGTCTGCAGCACTGCTCGAAGAGGGCTTTTCTTTCGTCGCAGATCCGGCCCAGGCGGACGTCATCATCCTCACCACCTGCAGCTTCATCCAGGAGGCGGTTCAGGAAAGCCTCGATATCCTGGAAGAACTGTCCGCCTACAGGCGTGACGGGTCCTGTCGATGCCTTCTTGTGGCCGGCTGTCTGATTCAGCGATACGGGAAAGACCTGCGCCGCAGGCTCCCCGACGTGGATCTCTTCCTGGGAACCGAGGCGATCGAAGGAGCGGGAAAGATCCTCGCGCGCCACCTTCGCGGGCAGAGCAGACAGAGCTTCTTCCTGTCACCTGTTCTCCGCCGGCCGAAACATGCTCGACCGCTGTACGAAGGCCGTCAGGCCCTGGCCCCCTGGGCCTACGTGAAGATCGCCGAAGGCTGCTCGAATGCCTGCTCGTACTGCACACTCCCAAAAATCCGGGGGCCTTTGAGGAGTCGGCCTCCCGAGGAAATCGTCCGAGAAGCGGCGCACCTGGCCCGGCAGGGGGTGGAAGAAATCAACCTGGTCGCTCAGGACGTGACCGCCTACGGACGGGATCTGGAACCGAACCGTTCCGGGTCGCTCGCCGCCCTGTTGGCCGAGCTCGAGCAGGTCCAAGGCGTTCAATGGATCCGCCTTCTGTACTGCCATCCGGCCCATCTGGATGAAGATACGATCGCCGGAATCGGGAACAGTGAAAAGATATGCCCCTATGTGGATCTTCCGATTCAACACGTCTCCCGCTCCATCCTGAAGGCAATGGGACGCCCCTACGACGAGGAGAGATTGAGGGGCCTGATCGAGAGCATACGTAGCCTGTGTCCTGACATCGCCCTGCGGACAACGGTGATGGTAGGGTTTCCCGGTGAAACGGAAAGGGACCTGGAACAGCTTCTATCCTTCGTGCAAGAGATCCGTTTCGACCATCTCGGCGTATTCTGCTACAGCCCAGAGGAGGGGACGGCGGCCTTCAGCAGGGAAGAATCCGTTTCCGATTCGGAGAAATGGGACCGCTATGACCAGGTCATGGCGCTCCAGGCAGAGATCTCGGAGTCAATTCTGCAGGGGTTCCTGGGGACCTCCCAGGAGGTCTTGATCGAGGGGCCTCACGAAGAGGACGCGCTGAGCCTCAAGGCGAGGACGCGTTACCAGGCACCGGAGGTGGACGGATGCGTGATCCTTCCGAGGGCCATCCCCCGCGGCCCGGGCCTCGCGAGGGCCCAAATTGTCCGTGCCCGCACCTACGACCTCGAGGCTGAGCTCCTTCCGGACGGCCCCCCGGCGTAAAGCCTGCCGGGAAACCTGCCGAAAAGAGAGAAGGGCGGATTCACCCCGGAATTCCCGTGCAACAAGAAAAACAGGGAAAGGCGCTGAAAGCACTTGACAAAACCGAGTAAAGGATTATATTACAACCCTCTTCCTACTTATCAAGAAACCTTAGAAGGCGAGGTTGACAGGTGACACGCAAGGAACTCAACGTATTCAAGAAACAGTTGCTGAGCCAGAAAGTGCTCCTCCTGCAGGGAATTTCCACCAAGATGAAGGGTTCTCCAAAGCCCGGAGACCCCGAGGGGGGAGATGTTTGCGACATTGCCACGAGTGACAGAGAGAGGGAGCTGACGCTTCGGCTCAGCGAACGAGGCCGGGAGAAGCTGAAGCAAATCGAGGAAGCCCTCGAGCGTGTCGAGGACGGAAGCTTTGGAACCTGCGAGCAATGCGAGGCGAAGATTCCCAAGGGCAGGCTCAAAGTCCTGCCCTTTTCCACCACTTGCGTGGACTGCAAGTCCAAGCAGGAGAAGCACCGCAAGCTCTACGAAGGGGCCTCGGATTATGCCCTTGCCCGCGACCTGGGATCTGACATGAGCAAGGAGGATGAGGATTAGAAGCGCCTCCCAGCACCCGGTCCGCCCTCCCCCACCCGCCCACCTCCCACCCCTTGGTGTATATCCGTGGGGGGTAAGGGCGGGGAGCCAATAGCTAACGGCTAAAAGCCAATGGCAAAAATTTGGGTGCCTTCCAAAAAACCGGCTACCCACCAGTCTTCTACTTCCCCGAACCCGAACTCTTGCCACGCCTTTTCTGGTACTTTTCCACGGCCCGGTTATGCTCTTTGAGGGTAGGGGAAAACAGGTGGGTCCCGTCATTCTTGGAGACAAAATACAGGTAGGCGGTGTCCGCCGGGTAGAGGACCGCCTTCAACGCGTCCAGGCCGGGATTGCAGATTGGGCCGGGGGGCAGTCCCTTGTTCAGGTACGTATTGTACGGGTTGGGCGTACGAAGATGTTCCCGCGTCAAATTCCCGTCAAAACCCTCTATCCCGTAGATCACGGTTGGATCACACTGCAGGGGCATCCCGACCCGCAGCCGGTTGACCATTACCGAAGCGATAAGGGGCATTTCTTTCCTGGAACTCGTTTCCTTCTCCACGATCGAGGCCATGGTGACCACTTCGTGAAGACGCCGCCCGTTCTCAGCCTGTTTTGCCCTCAACGCGGGGCCGTACACGGAATGGAACCTTTGCAGCATGGCCTTCAGAATCTCCCCGGGAGGGAGACCCATGGCAAAATGGTACGTGTCAGGGAACAGATACCCTTCCAGGGAATCTCCCTCGAAACCGAAGGCCTTTATGAAACCAACCTTCCGACTCTCCGCCAGGATCT
This sequence comes from Syntrophobacteria bacterium, assembly GCA_030145435.1. GTDB lineage: Bacteria > Desulfobacterota > DSWW01 > DSWW01 > DSWW01 > S015-6. The sequence continues at coordinate 8,465 of JAQYVQ010000325.1, forward strand.
CCTCCCGGGATGCAAACCCCCTCTTCTCGAGGAGGGTCGCAATCTGCTTCACGGTGAACCCTTCCGGAACCGTGACCTTGTGAAGGACCACCTCTCCCCTGCAGAGCATCTGCAGGATCTCCCGGGGGCTCATGGATGAGTGGAGGCTGTACTCACCGGCTCGAATGCTTCGATCCTTCCCCATGATCCGAGCCATCCGGGCAAAAACCAGGGAAAACCTGATTACGCCCCTGTCCTCCAACAACCCTGCTGTCTGATCGAGGGTCGCCCCTTCCGGGACGACGAGCTGAACCGGCCGCATGCGGTCGTCATACGGAAGGTTGTAGTAAGCATAGACACCCATGCCGAGGATCAACACGAAGAGCACGAGGGCGCCAAAAATCTTCCCAAGGATCGTCACGGTTCTTTTCAACTTTCGCTGAGGTCAGTGGCCGGTGGGGGCCTGGAAACGACACCGGCCGCAGGGTCCGAATCGAGATACCCCTGCAGAATGACCGCTGCCGCCAGCTTGTCCACGTGCTTCTTCCTTTTTGCCCGGCTCAGATCCGCCTGGATCAAGACCCGCTCTGCGGCCACGGTCGAGAGCCGTTCATCCCAGTGGACGACCGGAACATCGAGTGCCGTCTCGATCTTCTCGGCAAAGGCCGCCACCCTGCGGGCCTGCCTGCCTATCGACCCATCCATGTTCTTCGGGAGCCCGACGACCACCGTTGAGATCTCCCGTTCTTCCATAAGGATGCGGAGGACGCGAAGGTCCTCACCGTCTCCCTTCCTTTTCAGGGTCTGATACGGCTGGGCGGTGAACCCGAGTTCGTCGCTCATTGCAATCCCGATGGTCTTCTCTCCCACGTCCAGGCCCATGATTCTGCCGGAACCCTTTCGGGGACGGGGGCTGTTCGATCGCTTCATCGTGGCAGACACCATTGAAATATGTTTTGGACTTGTATTATAAAAGTTCTTCGAGCCAGGATTCAAGCGGCTGCGTCCGGAACGAGACGCAGGGACCGCCCGGAGCCGGCGAGGTCTGTTTGGCCCCGTTCTTGCTGGACCACATCTCAGGCAGAGGCATGGAGTCAGCTCTTGGGTACATTCTTACACTTTGTCGCAACGGGCTTCTACACGGGCTACCTTCCCGTGGCGCCCGGGACCTGGGCCACTGTGCTCGTCGGGGTTCCCCTCTGTATTGGGCTTAAGTGTCTGGGGGAAATACATTTTCTAATTGCCCTCATTGGCATTCTGGCCCTTTCCGTCTTTTCCTCCGACTTCGTGGAAAAGGAACTGGAAGAAAAGGACCCCTCTTTTGTGGTAATCGACGAAGTCGCGGGGTTTCTGACCACGATGATTTTCGTGCCCATTTCTGTCACCAACGTCCTCTGCGCTTGTGCTTTTTTTCGTCTGTTTGATATAGTGAAGCCCTATCCGATCCGGGTGATCGAGCAACGATTCCCAGGAGGATGGGGTATCACGTTTGATGATGTGCTGGCTGGCCTCTACGCGGGTCTCTGCGTGCACTTGGTCAGCGTCTTTCTTTAGAAGTGGAGCGCCTATCACGGATCAGGAGTCATCTTCGTTCCACAGGCCCATCTTCACGAGCCTGAATCGGATCCACTTCCCCCACAGGCCTGGCAAAACGGTCTCATAGAAGGAGGAGTCGCCCATGGAAAAAGGGCCTGACAAGGAGAAGGCCATCTCCTCGGCCATCACGACGATCGAGAAGCAGTTCGGAAAAGGATCGATCATGCGCCTCGCCGATGGGGACCAGGATGTGCGGAACATTCCCTCCATTTCCACCGGCTCACTCGGCCTGGATATGGCACTGGGTATTGGTGGAGTCCCTCGCGGCCGGATCGTGGAAATCTTCGGACCGGAGAGCTCCGGCAAGACGACCCTGGCACTGCACATCGTGGCAGAGGCCCAGAAGGCGGGTGGCATCACGGCCTTCATCGACGCCGAGCACGCCCTGGATCTGATCTATGCAAGACGCCTGGGGGTGAAGACGGAAGACCTTCTCGTCTCGCAGCCCGATACGGGAGAAGAGGCCCTCGAGATAGCGAACGTGCTCATCCAGAGCGGGGCTGTGGATGCGATCGTGATCGACTCCGTGGCGGCGCTCGTTCCCCGCGCGGAGATCAACGGCGAGATGGGAGATCCCCAGATGGGACTCCAGGCACGTCTGATGAGCCAGGCCATGCGGAAACTGACGGGCAGCATCCACCGTACAAAGACGACGATGATCTTCATCAATCAGATCCGGATGAAGATCGGCGTGATGTTCGGCAACCCGGAGACGACGTCGGGCGGCAACGCCCTGAAGTTCTACTGCTCCGTGCGACTCGACATTCGGAGGATCGCCACCATCAAGTCCGCCGGGGAGATCCTCGGGAACCGGACCCGAGTCAGGGTAGTGAAGAACAAACTCGCCCCTCCGTTTCGAGAAACGGAATTCGATGTGCTTTACGGAAAGGGCATATCAAGGGAAGGCGAGATTCTCGACATGGGCGTTGAGCACGAGATGATCGAGAAGTCCGGCCCATGGTATTCCTACGGATCCGAGCGGATCGGCCAGGGCCGGGAGAACGCACGCATCTTCTTGGCGGACAACCCGGACACGACCGAGGAAATCCGTCGTAGGATCCTCGAGAAGGCCGGATTCGCCCAGGAAGGAAAGAAGGAAGCGGCGGAAGGTGTAAAGAAGCAGGGGGAAGGGGTGAAGGAAGCGGCGGAAGGTGTGAAAGAAGCGGCGGAAGAGGTGAAGAAGCAGGAAAAACGCAAGAGGGGGGGGTAAGAAGCCTTGGAATGGAACGATATCCTCAAAATTGCGATCAGTCGCGGGGCCTCGGACATTCACATGCGTGCAGGATTGCGCCCTATCCTGCGCATCATGGGGACCCTCTACCCGTACAAGGAACATCCACCCGTGTCGGCCGAAGAAATCGACCAGACGATCAACGGCCTGCTGAATGACCGGCAGAAGGAGAAGTACAACCAAAGCAAGCAGATCGACATCTCGACCGGGATGGGGGACCAGGGTCGGTTTCGGATCAACATCTTCCAGCAAAGGGGTGTCCCGAGCATGGTATGCCGTTTCATCCCTTACCTAATCCAGACGACCGACGAACTCTTCCTTCCGCCCATCATCAAGAAGATCGCAATGGAGCAGCGGGGGCTGGTTCTCCTGACCGGAACGACGGGAAGCGGGAAATCAACGACCCTGGCTGGCATCATTCACCACATCAACAACCACCGCAATTGCCACATCATCACAATCGAGGACCCCATCGAGTTCCTCCACCGAGATCACAAGTGCCTGATCAACCAGAGAGAGGTCGGCTTTGACACCGACACGTTTGCAGGCGCTCTCCGGGCCGCTCTCCGCCAGGACCCGGACGTAATCCTCGTTGGGGAGATGCGGGACTTCGAGACGATCCAGACCGCCATTCTCGCAGCAGAAACCGGACACCTCGTGCTGAGCACCCTCCACACCCTGGACGCCACGGAGAGCATCCACCGCATCATCACCGTGTTCCCTTCCCATCAGCAACAACAGGTGCGGAGACAACTCGGCGGGATCCTGAAGGGCGTCGTCTCCCAGCGGCTCGTGTCCCGCGCGGATGGGCGAGGCCGCGTGCCGGCCGTGGAGGTGATGATCGGCACGGCTCGCATCCGCGAGTGCATCGAGGACAGCGCGAGAACCAAGGAGATTCGAGACGCCATCGCCAAGGGCTACACGACCTATGGCATGCAAACCTTTGATCAGTCCTTGATGTACCTGTTGGAGAAGGGGCTGATCACCTACGAAGAGGCCCTTCTCCAGTGCAGCAACCCGGATGATTTCGCCTTGAAAGTGCGGGGCATTTACTCGACGAGCGACGACCAATGGGAGGGATTCGAGGCAAAGGTCGAGATGGAGGAAGCGGAGCAGGAAGAGCAGGCGGAAGATCAACCGAACGAGGGTGAAGAGCCGGAAGGAATGAAAATCGAGAGGTTCGACAAGTGAAGTCCCTTTCTGCGCAGAAGATCCGAACGGAATTCCTCGATTACTTTCATGGGCAGGGACATCAGAAGGTTCGTTCCTCTTCCCTGATCCCTTCGAATGACCCCACGGTCCTGTTGACGACGGCCGGCATGCAGCAATTCAAGCCCTACTTCCTCGGGGAGCAAGACCCTCCGGCCAGGCGCCTGACGACGGCACAGAAGTGTTTCCGCACCTCGGACATCGAAGAGGTAGGGGATTCGACCCACGACACCTTTTTCGAGATGCTGGGAAACTTCTCTGTGGGGGACTATTTCAAGGAAGAGGCGATCGCCTTCGCCTGGGACCTCCTCGTTGGCGATTGGGAAATCCCTCCGGAGCGTCTCTCCATCACCGTGTTCGGCGGCTACGAGTCCCTCCCCCCGGACGAGGAGGCGGAGCGCCTCTGGAGAGCCCAGGACGTACCGGCCGAGAGGATTCACCGGTTCGGCCCGAAGGACAACTTCTGGGGGCCACCCGGAGTCATCGGGCCCTGCGGCCCTTGCTCGGAGATCCATTACGATCTTACGCAGGTGCCGTGCAGCGACCGCTCTTGCGGCCCAAACTGCGAATGCGGTCGCTTCCTGGAAATATGGAATCTCGTGTTCATGGAATACAACAAGCAAGAGCAGGGGAATTTCGACCCCCTGCCGTCGAAGAACATCGACACCGGCATGGGCCTCGAGCGGATTGCCCTGGTCCTGCAGCGGAAAGAGGACATCTTCGTCACCGATCTGTTCGCCCCCATCCTCGAGGCGGTCGAGCGGCTTTGCAGGTTCTCCCTGAAGGACGCAGACGAGACCTTCGTTCGATCCTCTCGGGTCATCGCGGACCACCTCCGAGCCGCCACATTCCTCGTGTCGGACGGCGTGCTTCCATCCAACGACGGGAGAGGGTATGTATTGCGAAGAATTCTGCGCAAGGCCCTCGTCCACGGGCGAAGACTCGGCCAGACAGAACCCCTTGTCGAACCCCTGCTGAACGTCGTGATCGACAACTTCCAGGCAGCCTACCCTGAGCTCTCCGACAACCGTGTCTTCATTTCCCGGGTGCTGGGAAGCGAGGAGGAGAGGTTCCTCCAGACCCTGGAAACGGGCATTCGGATCTTCCTGGCAGAGGGGGAAAGGATGGAAGCCGCCGGAGAAGAGACCCTGACCGGGGAAGTGGTGTTCAGGCTGTACGACACCTTTGGCTTCCCTCCTGAACTCACGGAAGACATGGCCGGTGAACGAGGGATGGAGGTCGACAGGCCCGGCTTCGAGAGGTGCATGACGGAGCAGCGGGAGAAGGCCCGGGCGTCCTGGCGCGGGAACCAGCAGCAAGGACTGACCCAGGAGGGGGCCCTTGCGGGTGTCCGGAGCGAATTCATCGGCTATGATCGGGCCGAGATCAGCTCTGTCGTCACACACATCTTCACAGAGGGCCGGCGAACAGAAGAAATCGGCCAGGGGCAGGCGGCCCAGGTCGTCTGTTCCCAGACGCCCTTCTACGCCGAAGGCGGAGGCCAGGTGGGCGATCAGGGCCTGATCGAGGGGCCGGAAGGGACGTTTCGGGTCTCGGATGTGCAGTACGGGCCGGGAAACGTCATCCTCCACCGCGGCGAAGTCCTGCGAGGACGATTTCAGGAGAATCAGGAGGCCATCCTGAAGGTCGATCTGACTCGAAGGCGCTCGACAGAACGCAACCACACGGCAACCCATCTTCTGCACTACGCGCTCAGGACCGTGCTCGGCGACCATGTCCGCCAGGCCGGCTCCCTGGTGGCACCGGATCGGCTTCGGTTCGACTTCACCCATTTCGCCGCCCTCCAGGAGACGGAGATCGACTCGCTGGAATCCATCGTAAACAACAAGATCCTCGAGAACCAGCCTCTCGGCATTCGCACCCTCCCTTTCGCCGAGGCGCAAGCCGAGAAGGCGATTGCCCTGTTCGGCGAGAAGTACGACGACGTCGTTCGGATGGTGAACGTACAGGATTACAGCAAGGAACTCTGCGGAGGCACGCACGTCTCGAGGACGGGTGACATCGGCCTGTTCAAGATCGTGAGCGAGTCGAGTGTAGCCGCGGGTGTCCGAAGGATCGAAGCCCTTTCCGGAGAAGCCTCCTTCAGACACGTCCAGGCGGTCGAGAAGGAGTACCGCGAGGTTGCCCACTCGTTGCAGGCCAGACCGGGAGAACTGGCCGAGCGCCTCCTTCAGCTTCAAAAGCGACAGAAAGAGCTCGAAAAATCCATGAAGGGCAAGCAGGTGGACCGCCTGAAGCAGACCGCACAGGAACTGGCCGAGCTCGCGGAACCCGTGGGCGACATTCCCTGTGTGACGGCAGAGTTCGAGGCGGACGCAGACACCCTTCGAAAGCTCAGCGACCTGATTCGAGACCGGCTGAAAGGGGGCGTGATCCTTCTGGGCAGTCGGAATCAGGGAAAGGCGCTCCTGGTACTCACGGTCGCCAAGGAACTGACCCCTCGGCTCCATGCGGGCAACCTCATTCGGGAAGCAGCCAAAGAGGTGGGGGGCGGCGGTGGCGGAAAACCAGGGATGGCACAGGCAGGAGGATCTTCGCCTGAACACATGGAGAAAGCCTTCCAGAAACTCAAAGAGCTCATCCAAACTACCCTCCCCGGGTAGCAGCACACACACAAACCTCGCGAGCTTGCGTCGGGCCTCCAATGCGATGGGGCATTCCGTCTACAAAGTCGCCCGGCACAAATCGAGACGGAATGCCCCATCGCACCGGTAAGGACGCAATCTCCGCTACGTGAGAGTACGGATGCTTGCTCGTCACGGAATCGGGGCTGATAGAGAAGGATCGCAACGCCTGCTTTTGAGTTCACCGGTGCGTTGCGTGGGAGGTGCTGCGAGGCTTACTCGTAGCCGAACATGTAGAACACCCGCTCCTTGGCTCGAAAGAACCGGGAAACCCTCGTGAACCGGCCCTTTTCGATGTCCTTTAGAAAGGCCTCCGCCTTGGAGCGGTAGGGGCTGTCCGGGTAGCGATGCACCACCGAGCTGAATGCCTCCTGAGCCTTCGGGTCTTCCCGGAGGAAGAAGTAGCACTTGCCCATGCAGTACAGTGTCCGATCGGCGACCCCCTCGATCGGATACTTGTCCATAATCCGGTGAAACCTGTTCAGGGCGGCGTAGTAGTCGGCGTTACGATAGTAGAAATGGGCCACGTAGAAATCGTGCTCGGCAAGTCGTCCGTTTACCTTCACAAGCATTTCATTCGCTTCCGGAGCGTAGGGGCTGTCCGGGAATCGGGTCGTGAGCTCAACGAGCTCTCTCTTCGAGCTGTCCATGGCTGAGACGTCACGATCGATCGTGCGGAACTGCTGGGAATAGCAAACCGCCTTCATCCAGAGGACAAAGGGGATGTTCTCGTTCGTAGGATG
>JAQYVQ010000380.1 GCA_030145435.1 Syntrophobacteria bacterium
TTGAAATAGGCACAGTGGACAAAGCCCTTCTCGTGCGATGCCTCGAGAACACCGACCGCTTCCTCCTGAGAGATTTTTCGAAACTTGGGGTTGAACTCATCGATAAAGGAGGCATGCGGATCGCCGACAAACAAGCAAACGTCCAGGGCGTCCCGGGGGAGACAGGAGTTCTCCCCGAGCGCCCTGCACGCACAGTCACCAACGGAAATCGAGTCCGGGTTCTGGAGGATGATGCTTCGCGCCTCTTTGTACGGAATCACCTGTTCGGGCGGCTCCAGCGAGATGTTCTTCTTCTGTGTCACCAGTTGTATGGCATCCTTCAACTTCACCACCTTGCCGTGATAGGTGCTCGTGTCCATGCTCCCTGCCGTCTCGGCAACACCCTGAATGGCGGCCTCGAGCATCTCATTCACATCATCGCTCACCACACTGTCAGGTTTATTCGCCGGAATTCCCTGGGCCTGGAGTGCGTGGTACATAAAGTGCTCGATGTGTTTCAGGTAGAGGTAGGCATGATAGAAGTCGTTCTTGTCTTCTTGTGGGAACAGTTCGAAGAGGGCCTGCGTGAGTGTGTGATGCATTCTATCTCCCTTTCGCTCCTCTCGTGCTCGTTTGAGTTCGATCCGTTGATTGCAACGGTATCTCAGCCCCATTTCATCTGTCAACAAGAAACACCCCCTCGCCTTTTACACCGTTTTTACATTTGTTTTACCTTCCGCTGACAACATGGTTCGGCGATTGTGTTTACATCAAAAGGGTTTCGTTTTCCCTCTTTCAGATGGCCTGCAAGGTCTTGTAAAGGAGAGAACCATGGCAACCTACACGGGAAAAATATTGGACGTGGATCTCAGCACCGGTAAAATTTCGACCTCCCAGGTGGCGAATGAGGTCGTACGAAAATTCATCGGGGGGAGCGGGATGGCCGCTAAGCTCTTCCTCGATCGGGTTTCCCCTGATGTCGATCCCATGTCCCCGGAGAATGTTCTGTTTCTAATGGCAGGCCCATTGGCCGGAACCGGTCTTCCCGGTTCATCACGCTTCACCATGTCGTGCAAATCCCCCCTCACCGGCATCTGGGGAGAGGGCGCGGGTGGAGGCAACTTCGCCCCTGCTCTGAAAAGGGCCGGGTACGACGGCATCGCCGTGAGCGGCGCTTCCGACAAGCCAGTCTATCTCTCCATCGAGGACGACAAGGTGGAGATCCGGGACGCGTCGAGCCTCTGGGGCAAGGACGTGTATGAAACCGTTGATGCCCTCACAGCGGAAGGGGAAGGAAAGAACAAGCCGAAAATTCTCTGCATCGGCCCGGCCGGGGAAAATCTCGTCAAGTTTGCGGCTGTTGCGAACGGGAAGGATGCCTTTGCCGCGCGCACCGGGGGCGGGACGCTGATGGGCGCAAAGAAGTTGAAGGCCATCTCGGTTGTCGGAACGGGCAAGGTGGAGGCGGCTTCCCCGGAAGACCTGAAGGCGATTCGCAAGGAGACGATGAAGAAGGTCAGTGAGAACATCATCGCCCAGTCACTCGGTGCCATGGGAACCAACATGGGGATGGACGTGGGAGGCATGCTGGGCGACATCCCGACGAAGAACTATTCCCTCGGCGACCCGGGCGAGATAGCGCTCAAGGTCGGGGGGGGCGTGATGACCCAGCAGTACCTGACGCGCCCGGAGGCCTGTGAAGCCTGCTCGATCGGCTGCAAAAGAGTCGTTAAGGTTGACGAGGGCCCGTTTCAGGTCAAGGAAGGACCCGGCCCCGAATACGAAACGGCCGCGGCCTTCGGCCCCCTGTTGATGAACGACAACATGCCGGCCGTCCTCAAGCTGAGTGAACTGGCGAACAAGTACGGCGTGGACAGCATCAGCTGTGGTGCGAGCATCGCCTTTGCGATGGAGTGCTTCGAGAAGGGCGTCATTACCTCGGACGACTTGGACGGCGACTCGTTGCGATGGGGCAATGTGGACGACATATTTGCCATGTTCGACAAGATCGTCTCCCGCAAGGGCTTCGGGGACGTCTTGGCCGAGGGCACCCGGGCGGCCGCCAAGAAGATCGGGAAGAATTCCGAGGATTTCACCTGTGAAGTGAAGGGGCTCGATTCCCCGATGCACGACGGCCGTGCGTTGCACGGGATCGGGCTCGCCTATGCGATGAGCAACCGGGGCGCCTGCCACCTCCAGCACCTGGATCTCGCCCTTGAAAGCAACTGGTGCGCCTACCCGGAGGTCGGGCTCGACGGCGGATACGTGGGCATGTCGAGTGAGGGCAAAGCGGACGTGGTCTGCAAGTGTGAGAACCTGGGGATGCTGACCAACGCGTGCATCATCTGCCAGTTCAACTTCTTTGCGCTGACGGTCACCGACTTGGTCGACATGATGAAATTCTCGACCGGTTTCGATTATGACCTCGAGGAACTGGTGGCGTGCGGCGAGCGGATCTGGATGCTCAAGCGGGGCTTGAACAACCTGATGGGCGTCACGGCGGAAGACGACCGCCTCCCGAAACGCATGCTCACCCCCTTCACGGAGGGAGGGGCCGCAGGCTCCCTGCCGGACATGGAGAAGATGTTGAAGGAGTACTATCCTCTGAGGGGCCTCGACGCCCAGGGCCGCCCCTTGAAGGAGAAGCTGGAGGCCCTCGGGCTGGCCGAGCTCGCCACGAAGCTCTATTGAGATTCTCTTTTCCCTGGACGAGAGGATGTGAGATCCCTTCGTGCGCCGGCGAAACGAAACCGATCTGAAGGCGTTTTTCGAACCCAGGGCCGTAGCTGCCGTCGGCTCCCTTCGTGAAGTGCCGGGGACCGCCTACTGGGTGATCAGGAACATGCGGCACTTCGGCTTTGCCGGCCCGATCCACCCGATCAACCCGAACCCCTCTGCCTATGGGGAAGTCTTCGGCGCGAGCGTCCGCTCCAGTGTCCTGGACGTGACCGGGCCGATCGATTTGGCCGCTGTGATCACGCCCCCTGCCACCGTTCCCAAAATCGTAGACCAGTGCGCACAAAAGGGAATCAAGGCCGTGATCGTCCTCTCCGAGGGCTTCGCCGAGGCGGGTGAGGAGGGCGCCAAGATCCAGAAGATGCTGCAGGACATCGTCCATCGCACCGGGATCCGCATCATGGGACCGAATACCTTCGGGGTGGTCAATGCTGCCAACGGGCTTGCCACCATGCCACCCTACGCCGACCAGGAGACTCTACAGAGAGGAGGCGTGGCCCTCTGCAGCCAGACCGGCTCCATCGGTCCTCATCAAATGCCCCTGAATGACTGGAACTATGGGATCAGCAAGATATGCGACATCGGAAACAAGTGCGATGTGGACGAAGCGGACATCCTCGATTACCTTGCGGACGACCCGGAAACAAAAGTCGTTGCCTTGCACCTCGAGGATATCCGGGACGGGCCCCGGTTTATGCATGCGGCCCGGAGGCTCACGGCCCGCAAGCCCCTGGTCGTTCTCAAGGCAGGACACACCGAGGCTGGCGCCAGGGCCTCCGCCTCGCACACGGGCTCTCTTGCGGGAAGGGACCCCATCTATGAAGCTGCGTTACGCCAGTCCGGAGCGGTTCGCGTCAGGACCTGGCAAGAGCTTTGGGAAGTGCCCAAAACGCTCATCTACCAACCCCTGCCCGAAGGCAACCGTTTTGCCGTCATCACCTTCACCGGTGGACAGGGTGTGATCGCTACCGATGCGGCGACAGAGGCGGGGCTGGAGCTTGCGGTCTTCTCGCCCGACACGGTCCACAAACTGTCGCGGATTTCCCCCCGTCTCGGCAGTAACCCGGTTGACATCGGACCGGTCATGTCCGACTCGAGAAGCCAGAGTTCGACCAACCCCTTCTCCGCGCTCGAGCAAACGATGCCCATCGTGCTTCAGGATGAAAATGTGGATTGTGTGACCTTCACCTTTTACGCCGGCCTTCAGCTCGTTCCGATGCTTCCGGCCATCGTGGACATGATCGAAACGTCCGCCCGAGGCGTGTCCAAGCCTGTAAACGCCTGGATCTACGGAACGAGCCTCCCCGCCATGGAGGAACTGGCTCGCCAGTTGCACGCAAGGAAATTCCCGGCATACCTGGATCTGGACACAGCGATCAAGGCGCTCGGCTGTGCCGCTGCCTACTCCAGGATCAAAGCCAACCTTTCTCGTCAGGGAATGGAAGAATGCCGGTGAAGGTCAGACTCTCCAACCTCCTTCGTCAGGCGACCGATTGGCAGGAAATCGTCGAGGTGACGGCCAAGACGCCTGAGGAATGTCTTCATGCCGTTGTGACACAATTCCCTGACGTGAGGAAGTGGATCTACGACAAGAAAGGCAAGATGTGGGATCGGATTCAGTTCTTTGTGAACGGGAAGAGAGTCGACCGCGAACAACTGGGTAAACCGATCCAAGACGGTGACGAGCTTCACATCTTGCTGAATATCGGCGGAGGATAACAGCCGGCTGAAAGAGTGGCTTGGAGGCTGTTGAAAAAGTTCCAGATGCAAGGCAGGCAAAACTGGATCCCCGCGCAGGCGGGGATCCAGTTCAACAATGAGGCGTACTTCCTGTACGTTGAATGACGAGGGATGAAGCCGAACGCCGCAGATGGGACTTTTTCAACAGCCTCCTAAGGGCAAAGACGCCAAGGAGGAAATACAATGGCAAAGAACACGTATGACGCAATCGTGGTTGGGGCCGGTTTCGGAGGAAGCTCCTGTGCGGGTTTGCTCGCAAAGAGAGGACTCGAGGTGCTTCTGGTGGAGAAGAACGCGCGGGCCGGCGGGAAGGCCATGTCGATCTCCAAGGGAGGATACATCTTTACCGCCTGGGTGGTCATCGGCGCGCCTGTGGAGGGGAACCTGTACGAGGCCGTCTTGAGAGAACTGGGGGTGGAGGACAAGGCGCAACTCGTCGTCCCCGGAGCCGGAGGCAGTATCTACAAGAACTCATCCGGCGAGTACGTACCCATGCCCCCCATGCCGCCCGAGGCGGTGGATCCGAACATCCTGTTCGACTGGCTCGAGGTCCCGGAGGAGGAACGAGAGGAAGCGCTCCAATTCTTCACAGAACTGACGTTCATGCCGCCCCATGAGATCGCCGCCTTGCATGAACTCAGCTTCGACGACTGGCTCAGCCGCCACAAGGTGCCCACAAGCTTGTACGGGTTTCTCGTCAGCCTGTGCTGTGACGGCATGTTCATGGTCCCGGTCGACTGCCTCGAGGCGGCCGAGGCCATCCGAAGCCTCCAGGACATGTTTCTCCGGAATGGTGGCATGTTCTGCATAGGCGGCTTCGGCCGGGTCGCCGAAGCCTACTGTGAGGCCGTGACGGCAAACGGCGGCAAGGTCATCCTGAAGACCAGGACAGAAAAGATCCTCGTCGAGCAGGGCAGAGCGACCGGCATCGTCACCAACAAGGGCACCTTTCATGCACCCATCGTAATCAGCAATGCAGGCCTTCAGCCCACGGTGCTGAAACTTGTAGGGGAAGATCATTTTGACAAGGGCTACGTAAACTACGTGAAGGACCTGGTCCCTTCATGGGCCTTGCTGGGGTACAGGTATTTTCTGAACAAGAAGGTGACGGATGCCCCGTTTGGTGTCGTCTTCTCCAACGAAAGCCCTTGGAGCCTCGATCGTTTCCTGAAGGCCAAAGCGGGCCAGGCCTCCCGGGAGGGGGTTGTCTACTATGAGGTCCCCTCTAACTACGACCCGAAAGCAGCCCCGGAAGGTAAACACATCCTGATGACAGGGTCCTACTGCCCCGCAAACCCGGACATGGCCAAGAAGGAGATCATGGAGTGGGCAAAGGCAGGGGAGGAAATCATCTTCAAGGCGATTCCCGGACTGGAAGGCGCCATTGAACGGAAGGAACTCTACACGACCAAGGACGTGTCAACCCTTACCCGTGACTCTGTGATCCCCGGCCATGGGGGAGAAACAATCGGCCTGGGGCAGATCGTCGGTCAATGCGGTCCGAACAAACCGTCGATCCGGGCGCCGATACAAGGGTTGTTCTACGTGGGTTGCGATGCGGGCGGCAAGGGAGTGGGCACCCAACAGGCGATCGAATCCGGGATGAATGTTGCCGACGCGGTCATCCGACATCACCGGATGCGAAACGCGAGCCCCTAGGAGGCTGTTCAAAAAGTCCCATCTGCGGCGTTCGGCTTCATCCCTCGTCATTCAACGTACAGGAAGTACGCCTCATTGTTGAACTGGATCCCCGCCTGCGCGGGGACAAGTTTTGCCTGCCTTGCATCTCGAACTTCTGGAACCTTTTGAACAGCCTCCAACAGCCACTTTTTCAACGGGTTGCTCGCGAGCGGCGTAGGTTCCGGCCTTCTCGGCCATCTTCAGGAAGCTTCGTTCTATTCGATGATCTCCAGGACGAAACGCCTCCCGGTCTTCATGGAGACATTGCTCAGGAGGGTACGTATCGCAATGGCGGTCCGCCCCTGTTTTCCGATGATCTTCCCCATGTCCTCTTTGGCAACGGTGAGTTCGATGACCGCAGTGTTTTCTCCTCTCACTTCGGTGACCCGCACGTGTTCCGGTTGGTCGACCAATGCCTTCGCGATGTGCTCGACAAGCTCTTTCACATTGTCTGCTGTTCCTGGTTCTGCCATCGTCTGTTCACCCGTCGTCTTCGTTTATGCGCTCTTCTGCCCCTACCCACTTCGGAATGGAACGCACCTCCTAAGGAGGCTGTTGAAAAAGTCCCATCTGCGGCGTTCGGCTTCATCCCTCGTCAATCAACGTACAGGAAGTACGCCTCATTCCTCGGGATTTCGCCTGCCTTGCATCTGGAACTTTTATAACATCCTCCAACAGGCAATTCTTCAACGTGCTGTTAGGCCTCCTCCAACAAGAGTTCAATTTCCCTCCTGATCCTCTCTTCCTTAATGTTCTTTGCACACGATACTTCTCCTACGAGAAGGTCCATTGCCGTATCCACAAGCCTCTTCTCGCCCAAGCTCAATGCCCCGGTTTTTCGCCTCTGGTGAAGCCGGCTTAGAACCCCGGCAATTTCGAGGATCGAACCGGTGTTGATCTTCTCCTTATAGTGCCTGTATCGCCGGTTCCACGTCTCCACAGGTTCGGTGGACGGAAGATCTCTCTTTTTCAGGACTTCGTAGACTCCCTCTATCTCCTTTACAGAGCTCGGGTTTCTTATCCCCACGGATTCGACATTGTCCAGGGGAACCAGAATCGTCATGCCCTTGTGGAGCATCTTCATGACGTAGACCGTCTGCTCATTCCCGGATAGAACCTTCTGCTCGATGGCCTCGATGACCCCCGCACCGTGTGCGGGGTAGATCACCTTGTCGCCAACTTTCAGCCTCTCACCCATTTATCGACACGTCCGTTGGGCCGACAGCATGCTCTTGAGCAAGGGCGACCACGTTTCGTTTGGGTTGACCGGATTTGATCGTGCTGTACCGCCTCACCGTGCCGCACAGTCCGTTCCGTTCTGAATACGCAGGGAGAAGTCGGGAAACTGAAGGAGGAAAGCGATCATGGGGTACATCCGCAGAACGGGATGTCATCTCCCCGTGTTGACACCCCTTCCTGCAGGCATGATTGCCTTTTCGAGATGGATTGGTCACTACACTCTGTCAGTATCCGGCAAGGTTGGCTACATGTCAAGGAACTCTTTTCAAGAATCCACCTTGTCTCGAGCACGCTCACAGCGGCGTTCTTGCCGAACGTCGACGAGGGTCTATATTCGCGAGAAGACGAGGGAGGCTCTCAAAGGCTGTCCCTTTCGGGCAGGACAACAGGCGAACCTCGGGATAGCAGGTTCGCCTCAACGCCGCTTCTCTTCGGTCTGGGTGGGCTGAAACAAGGGGATCGTGACTCGACGGATCCCCCTAGATTTTTCGGACGTCGGCTGCGGCTGGCCCCTTGTTTCCTTGTGTTATCGAAAACTCGACGCGATCCCCTTCGTTGAGCGTCTTGAACCCGTCTCCCTCGATCGCCGAGTGATGCACAAAAACGTCGCTTTGCCCTGATTCACGCTCGATGAAGCCATAGCCCTTCTGATCGTTGAACCACTTAACGGTACCGGTTTCCTTCTCCATGCTCTAATCCCCTTTGTTCGATGAAAGTCTCCTGCGGAAACGCCAATCGTTTCCCTAAACAAAAAACGCCCAGACTTAGGCAATCTGGGCGGCTCCTGCAACATCCAAAACACAGTTTACTTCAGTCCTAATGAGTACTTTACTCGGACCGACCGCCCTTTGTCAATACGTAAAAAAAAGAACTTCAGGATGCACGGAATCCTCTCCCCTAAGATGCGGCGGAACAAACTTCTTGGAAGGCATTCTAAACACCCAGAACGGGGTGGAGAGCCCTCAGCTGAGCCGGCACCGTGCCCATTTTGAGTTCGAGGGCCTTTGCCCTGCGGTAGTAGTAGTGCAGCTCATGGTCGAGATCGTAGCCCATCCCCGCGTGAAGCTGCTGGGCACTGAAAGCGACTCGACGAACCGCCTTGCTCGTAAAGGCCTTCGCAATGGCGACTTCCCTCGCCGCCGGCATACCCTCGCTCAGGCGCCACAACGCTTGATAGGTGGTCAGGCGTGCCCCCAGCACGTCCATGTACATGTCTGCCAGTCGATGCTGGACCGCCTGGAACGTCCCGATGGGGCGGTCGAACTGGACCCGGGTCCGGCAATATTCTGCCGTGATTTCCAGTTCATACTCGGCGCCACCCACCATCTCTGCACACTGGATAGCGGTGGCCTTTCCGAGGAGGGAAAGAACCAGCTCGAGCCCCCCCTCTCCTGCTCCCAGCCTGTCTTCAGGGGAAACCGGGACGTCGTGGAAATCCACCTGAAACTGTTTGTCCCCTGCTATCGGCTTGAGTGCCGCGAGTTGAATCCCGGGTGCATCTTTGTTCACCACGAAGATCGCAACCTCCCCCTCGTCACCGGCCGATCCCTCCGTCCTCGCCACGACGAAGAGGTCATCCGCGACATTCGCGTAAGGAACGAACAGTTTTGTTCCCTGGATCTTGTACCCCTTGTCCGTGCTCACCGCCTGGGTGGCGACACATCCCGGGTCATAGGCTACTTCCGCCTCTTCCATGGCAAAGGTCCAGACCCGCTGTCCGGACACGACCTGAGGAAGCCGCTCTGCCTTCCCGTCCTCCGATCCACCCTCGAGGGTCGCCAGCGTCCCCATCACCGTCCCGAGCATGGGCCCATTCAACGCTGCGCGGCCATACGCCTCGAAGAGCACGGCAAGGTCGAGCAAAGTCAGGCCGACCCCGTCGTAGGCCTCGGGCACGATGATCCCCATCCAGCCCAGCCCCGCCATGCTTTCCCACAGTTTCCTCGAGAAACCGGTCTCGCTCTCTTCGAGCTCCTTGAGCACCTTCGGGCCGCATTCGTTCTTCAGGAAGTCCTGGGCAGACTTCTTGAGCATTTCCTGTTCTTCATTCAGCGTAAAGTCCATTCTCAACCCGCCTTTCTGAACTTGGGCAAGAGAGTCTCGTCATTTACCTGGTCGAAAACCACCTCCACCGGCATACCGATGGCGATTTCTTCCGGCCCCACACCCACCAGATTGCTGACCAACCGGACGCCCTCTTCCAGCTCGACGAGCACCACAGAATACGGCGCCTTGAACCCCGGGTGAGGCGCCTCCCGGTAGGTCACCCAGCTGTAAACGGTTCCCTTGCCGCTGGCCGGGGACCACTCCCTCTCCTGGGAGCGACACTTCGGGCACATGGGCCTCGGCGGGTGGGACCAGGTGCCGCACCCTTTGCACCGCTGCAGGACCAGCTCCTGTCGTTCGACCCCTTCCCAGAATCCCTGGTTGTCCGGATGGAGAGCGGGAACGGGTATCGGATGTTCCTTGTTGTACTCGACACTCATGTTCTATCTCCCCAGAATCAGGCCGGCGGCCGGACCGCCCGCCCCTGTGGCTACGAGAGCCAGTTCGGCTCCCTTTACTTGCCCTGTGGACGTTCCCCGTATCTGACGAACCGCTTCCACAACATGGTTCATGCCGTGAATGTGGCCTTCCCCCAAGGATCCTCCGGAAGTGTTCAGGGGGATTTCCCCACCCAGCCGGATACGATCCCCCCCCTCGCAGTAGGCCGCCCCTTCTCCTCGACCACAGAAGCCCAGTTCCTCGAGTTGGAGCGGGACAAGGGGTGCGTATGCGTCATCCAATTGTGCGACGTCGATGTCCTGCGGGCGGACGCCCGCCATCCGGAACATCCTCTCGGCCACCCGCCCCACTTCGGGAAGGCGCGCGATGTCTGGCCGATAGTAGCTGTTCATCCGCTCTGTCTCTCCGACCATGCTCTGAGCGCATCCCCGGATCACGGCAGGCGGCTGCTTCAAATCCTTGGCCATCTCGGGTGTGGTGATGACAAAAGCCGCCGCACAGTCGCTTTCCTTGTAACAGTCCAGCTCGCGGAGCGGGTCGACAACGATCCGGGAGGCCAGGTAGTCCTCGAGGGTGATGGACTGCTCATAGTAGAGCCCCTCCGGGTTTCTGGCACCGTTCTCCCTGCAGACCGTGGTTACCCAGCCGAACTGTTCGGCTTTGGCATCTGTCTCGTGCATGTACCTGCGCACGAGCATGGCCACACTCCCGGTCTCGGTCATGAGACCATAGGGGCTGTGGAAGGTCCACTGAAGCAGATCCGAAGTGGACATCTGCCCCGAGGTCTTCATGCTGGGGATCATCCGCAACTTCGAAGACCCGTTCACGGCCCGGTAGACCACCACACACTTGGCGGATCCTGCAGCCACAGCAACGGCAGAGCGAAGAACCATGGCACAGGGCGCGGCGCCCCACTTCACCTCACCGAAATAGGTCAGATTACCCATCCCCATGGAGCTCGTAATCGCATGTTCATCGGAGGCATCCTCGGATTGCTTCACCAGCCCGTCCACATCCGTCACCACGAGCCCCGCATCGTCCAGGGCGGCCTTGATCACTTCGCACGACATGCGAAGCTCGGTCTTCCCGGAGTCCGCCGAGAACTCGCTCAGCGCCACGCCAACGATAGCCGCTTTATCTTTGATCCCGTCCATGGCACCCCTCTTCCAATCTCATTCTTTGGCTTTTCTGAACTTGGGCAGGGTCAGGTCTTCGGCGATGTCATCAAAAACCACTTCCACGGGCATGCCTATATAGATGTCCGCCGCCGACTCTTCGATCATGTTGCTGATCATGCGTACCCCTTCGAGCATCTCCACAACCACGACCACGTAAGGGACCTGAATGCCCGGGTAGGAAGCGTTCTGATACACAAAGTCGACATAGGTGTATATCCTGCCCTTTCCTTCTGAAGGGGCCCAATCCCGTTCGGTCGACAAGCATTGGGGACACATGGGCCGCGGACGATGCACGATCAGCCCACAGTCCTTGCATTTCTGAAAGACAAGCCTGTGCTCCCGGATGGCGTCCCAAAACCCCTTGTTGTCGTGGTCCACATAGGGACGCAGGAGCGGAATTCCCTCGATATACTGCATCGCCATTTCTTACCTCCTAAGCAGGACAGCGCTGGTCGGCACGCCAAGCCCGCCCGTAACCAGGGACAACTCCACATCATCAACCTGCGCGGTGGATGTGCCCCGGATCTGGCGGACCGCTTCCGTGATCAGGTTCATGCCGTGAATGTATGCCTCGGACAAATGGCCCCCGGACGTATTGCAGGGCAATTCGCCTCCCAGCCGAATGCGCTCCCCCCCCTCACAGTAGGCCGCTCCCTCTCCCCGTTCGCAGAATCCGTATTCCTCGAGCTGCATCGGTATGAGCGGCGTGAAGGCATCGTAGAACTGAACCACATCCACGTCCTTGGGTGAAACACCCGACAGGTGCCAAAGTTCTTCGGCCGCGTACCAGGACTCCGGGAGCCCGGAAATAACGGGCCGATACAGACTGGTCATCATCTCGCCCTGCGTTGCGATCCCCTGCGTCGCACCCATGATGATGGCGGGTGTTTGTTTCAAGTCTCTCGCCCGTTCCGTCGTGGTCACAACGACGGCCACAGCGCCATCCGTATCCACACAACAGTCATACAACCGAAGGGGCCACACGACCATTCGGGAGGCCATGTAGTCTTCCAGGGTGATCGGTTTCCCGTAGAACATGGCATTCGGATTCCGGCACGCGTAGTCCCGTAACACGACGGAAACCGCTCCGAGTTGCTCCGGCGTCGCTCCGAATTCGTGCATGTATCGGGTGGTAAACATGGCCACCCACGACGGGGGCGTGGCAAACCCATAGGCCATGAGAGAGCC
>JAQYVQ010000432.1 GCA_030145435.1 Syntrophobacteria bacterium
TGGGCAAAGCGGCCGAGTCGCTCCAGGCAGGCCACGATCTTCGAGCCCACCTCGGGCGCGAGTTCCGTCTTGGGATCGAGCATCTCGACCTGGTAGAGCCAGCTCAGGGCGTCCTCGTAATCCCCCTCTTCCATGCAGAGCGTGCCAAGGGTGTAGGTGATCTTGGCCCGCCGATCGGAAGCAAGATCCGCCTCGGCCAGGTAGAGCTCGTACTGCTCGATCGCCTTGCCCTTCAGGCCCGCGCTCAGGAGCTTGCCGGCCAGATCTCTTCTGCCCTCTCCGCGGACGCCCTGCGTTCCCGCACCGGACGAGGCCCTGTCGCCCAGGAAGAGCATGGCAACCAGGCCTGCGGCGAGGAACACCAGGATCGTCAGGCACGCGCAGAGCAGGTAGAAATTCCTGCGCACATAGGCCGGTCTCTTGTCAGTGAATCGCTCTACTGTCACAACCGCTTCTCCCTCCTCCTGAAGAAGGCCAACAAAGGCTCGGTGTAAGAGACATGGGTGGACAGGGAAACGGAATCCAGGTTCATCGATCGGAACAGACTCTGAAGATCCTCCGCCTCCCGCCGGCGGATCTCCTCGTAACGCTTGCAGAACATTCTATCGTTCGTGTCGAGCAGCACGTCCTCGCCGGTCTCAGCGTCCTCCAGTTCCACGAATCCAACCTTCGGGAGTTCGAACTCCCGCGGGTCGGAAATAGAGACGGCGACCACGTCGTGCCGCTTGTTCGAAAGCCGTAAGGGCTTTTCGAACCCGGAGGCCAGGAAGTCGGACAGGAGAAAGCAGATGCACCGCTTCCGGACCACCCGGCCGAGGTAGTCCAGGGCTTGGGCAATGTCGGTCTGTCGGCCCAGGGGCTCGAAGGAGAGGATTTCCTGGATGACCCGCCAGCCGTGTCCCCTCGCCTTCTTCGGGGGGACGTATTTTTCCACGTGATCGGAGAAGAGGATCAAGCCCACCTTGTCGTTGTTCCGGATCGCCGTGTAGGCCAGCAGGGCGGCGACCTCGGCGGCCACCTCCTTCTTCAGCTTCTTCACCGTGCCGAACTGACCGGAAGCGCTGATATCGACCAGGAGCATGACGATCAGCTCTCGTTCCTCCCGGAAGAGCTTTATGTAGGGTTTGCCCATGCGGGCGGTGACGTTCCAGTCGATTGTGCGGACATCGTCCCCGGGCTGGTATTCCCGAACCTCCTCGAACTCCATTCCCCTGCCGCGGAAGGCACTCTCGTATTCACCGGCCATGATGTCGTTGACAAGGTGCTTGGTCCGGATGTGAATGAGGTGGATCTTTTTGAGAATCTCCTCGGGGATCATGCCTAGGGCACCTCGATGTGTTCGAAGAACCTTGCCACCGCATCGTCGGGCGTCATCTCTTCCGCCTCCGCCTCGTACGAAAGGAGGAGACGATGGCGCAGGATGTCGGGGCCGATGGTCTTCACGTCCTGCGGGGTGACGTACCCCCTGCCCTGAAGGAAGGCATACGCCTTCGCCGCCTGATTGAGATAGATGGAGGCCCGCGGGGAGGCCCCGTACTGGATCAAGTTCTCCATGTTTAGGCCGTAGGCCTTCGGATCGCGCGTGGCCAGCACGATGTCCACGATGTAGCCTTGTATCTTCTCGTCCACATAGATCCTGTCCACGACCTCTCGTGCCTTCAGGATATCCTCGGGGGTCAAGACCGGCTTCACTTCCGGCTTTTCCCGTCGAGCCTGCTGGTTCATGATGGCGAGTTCCTCTTCCCGGTTCGGGTAGGTGACGAGCAACTTGAGCATGAACCGGTCTACCTGGGCCTCGGGCAGCGGGTAGGTCCCTTCCTGTTCGATCGGGTTCTGCGTGGCCAGGACCATGAAAGGCTCTTCCAGCCGAAAGGTCTCCTCCCCGATCGTCACCTGCTTCTCCTGCATCGCCTCAAGCAGGGCGCTCTGTACCTTGGCCGGAGCCCGGTTGATTTCGTCGGCGAGAATGATGTTGCCGAAGAGGGGGCCTTTCTTCACGATGAAGTCGCCTTCCCGGGGCCGGTAGATCTGCGTGCCGATCAAATCCGCGGGGAGAAGATCCGGGGTGAACTGGATCCTCCGGAACTGGGTGTGGATCGTCCGGGCCAGGCACTTCACCGCCGTGGTCTTTGCAAGGCCGGGTACGCCCTCCACCAGGATGTGGCCGTCCGCCAGAACCCCGATCAACAGCCTCTCGATCATCTGGCGCTGGCCGACGATGACCTTTCCGAGTTCGGAGAAGACATCCTGGATCATCGGCTCCATTGCTTTGACCTGGTCGGTTACCTCTTGCACTTGGGTTTTCATTGCCTCGGGACCTCCTTGGCAGACAACAGGATCACGTGTTTTTGGCCTGAAAATAAAGGATGTATCTTAAGGGTCTACAAGGAAAAGGGCAAGGTGGCACAAATTGAAAAGGCTAAACTACCGGCTCTGCCGGTCGTCACATGATTGGACCGGACGGGGCAAGAAGGAGTTCCAGCAGGGGATGCGGGAAAGAAGGAGGGGGGACCGGGATACGGCGAAGCGGAGTGAGGGTTACTCTCTCAGCCCGTACTTCTTGATCTTCCGGTACAGGGTGGCCTGGCCCAGCCCGAGCTTTCGGGAGGCCTCCCCGATGTTTCCGTGACAGATCTTCAGGGCCTGCAGGATGGCCTGCTTCTCCAACTCGTGGAGGCGGAGAACCTTGCGGACACCGTTTCCGCCGTCGTCTTCAGAGTCGATGTACTGGACCTTGGGCCTGGGCGTCGCATTGCGCAGTCGATCCGGGAGGAACCGTGGGAGCACCTGGGATCCCGTGTTCAGGGCGACGATCTGCTCGATCGTGTTCTTGAGCTCCCGCACGTTTCCGGGCCACCCGTATTCGATCAGCCTTTCCATCGCGTCGGCGGAGAAGTCGTAGAAATACTTCTCGTATTTGGCCGAGAATTCCTCGAGGAATTTCATTGCCAGGATCGGGATGTCGTCCTTCCTCTCCCGGAGAGTGGGGACCTCGAGGGGGATTACGGCGATACGATAGTAGAGGTCTTCGCGCAGCCTGCCCTCTCTTATTTCGACCAGGGGCTCGCGGTTTGTCGCACAGATCACCCGTGAATCCACATCTACGACGCGATTTCCCCCAAGGGGTCGGAAATTCTTCTCTTCCAGGAACCTGAGGAGCTTCACCTGGAGTTCGGGGCACATTTCACAGATTTCATCCAGGAAAAGGGTGCCCGTTTGAGCCGCCTCGCAGCAGCCGATCCTGCGCCGGTCCGCTCCGGTGAACGCGCCTTTTTCGTGGCCGAAGAGCTCGCTTTCCAGCAGGCTGGCCGGGATGTTTGCACAGTTGACCGCGACGAAGGGGTTCTTCCTTCTCAGGCTTCGCCGGTGAACCGCCTGGGCCACCAGTTCCTTTCCCACACCGCTCTCACCGGTGATCATCACCGTGGCATCGCCCCGAGCCACGGACTCGATCATACGGTAGATCCGCTGCATCGTGTAGCTCACACCGATCAGGCCATCGAACTGCCCCCGTCGCTCGTGGACCTCCTGAAGCTGATTTACCTTGCGCAGCAGCTTCGAGTCCTTGGCAGCCTGCTGGATCGACTTCTCGATCCCGGTTTCCGCCAGGGGCTTAAGGAAGTAATCTCTTGCCCCCTTCTTCATCACCTGCACCACGTCAGGGACCGAGCCGTTCTCGCTCACGAAGATGACGGGGAGTTCCTCCCATTCCCTCTTCAGAAGGTCAAGGGTTTCCAGGGAATTCTCCGACCATTCACGGGCCAGAATCACGACGTCGGGCAGGTCCTTCCCGAAAAACTGCACGAGGCCGGACGGTTGTTCGCATACGTGGATTTCGTCGTT
>JAQYVQ010000451.1 GCA_030145435.1 Syntrophobacteria bacterium
ACATTATATCTCTACGGACCTTGCTCATTTCCCCCTTCCCTATTCCATTAGCGGAATGTGCTTCAACCTGAATTGCGCCTCAGCTCATCAACTACATGAACTAGAACCCAGAAACCTTTGAACCGGTCCCGATACTGGTCAGCGATAGTCGAAAAAACCTCAAGGGTGGAGGGCACCGAATCAACGTTGCCATCCCACAGCATCATGCCCGCGCAATCTCCGCCCGAGGTGAAGGAAAAGGCGGGTGATAACATGTCTTGCCTTTGCAAAAAAGTCCCCGGGAAACAATGCTTGACAGGATACTTAGGAGCGTACTTGATGCTTCCTTCTCTATGGTGGATAGCCAGTTCGGCGAAAGCTTCTGCTTAACGGCCAATTTGTTGATAGCTGATTCATCCGCGAGATGAAATCCTAATCGCTCACAGAGTCTCTCGCCCAGCGTATGCCCACCGGCGCCGAAATGCCTTGATATCGCTACAAGAGCCATATCAGGAACCTCTCATTGCTCTAGGATAGGAAAGCCTTCGATCCGGCAGGATCAGGATGCGGTGCTCCGCAGTCCAGTCCCCGTTCCGGTCATTAATCACGCAGGAGGAATTCAGACGGTAACGATTGGCGGGCGATATATTTCGGCAGGGCAGCCCTCTGCGAGGGGTGTGCGAGCCGTAGGGAGTATGCGGCGCTGCTGCGATAACGCGGTACCGGGTAGGCCCGGTATGAGGAATAAAGACTCGGCAGGCGAGTACTCGTCACAGGAAGGCGCCTCGCCCTCGGTGTCTGTGGGCAACGTGGACGCTGTCACCAACGAAGCCTCCACACACCGAAGGGTGCCTGTGGTTGCTTCCGAGAAGGAAAGGTGCCCTGCGGTCTGTAAACTCATGCTGAGGCAGGCCACGATGGCCAGGAGAATAAGAAACTGCTGCCTAAGAGAACGGTCGATCATCGCGATACTCCAAGGGGCTACCGTCACCCCTTTTGTATTGTATGATAAAAGACTAGAGGGGAGAAGTAAAGCACAGATC
Source organism: Syntrophobacteria bacterium (assembly GCA_030145435.1). GTDB lineage: Bacteria > Desulfobacterota > DSWW01 > DSWW01 > DSWW01 > S015-6. The sequence continues at coordinate 1,023 of JAQYVQ010000451.1, forward strand.
TCAAAGAACCTCCCCTTCGCAGAAAACCGGTGTTCTGGAAAGGGCGATCGAAAAGTGCGGCGGGGGGCGGGTGTGAGGCGGTCCATCGAATGGCTGATCCTATGCCTGATCAAGGTTGGAGCAAGTGTCGTCTATTAGGCCAGGAAATGGCATGTCCACGTATCAGCGGCATTTCCTTTGACCCATCATTATCAGCAGGTTTTAGACTCAGGATGATGTTTCTGGGAGTCACCATTGCGCAAGTTCTTTCTTGACACACAGAGACGAGGGGAGTAGCTTGTCCTTGTGCCTTGAAAAACGTTATTTTGGTCTGCATCTGAGAACCATTCTTTTATCATCCTTCGGGTGTTGCTCTGAATGGATGGGTCCCTGCATGGTGCAAGGCTCCAAATCGTACATTTGCCCCTAAGACGATCTTCTTGAGGATTCCTGGTGCATAATTTTCAAAACTGGATTCCCGAGCTATTCGGTTATGCCGGTTGACCAATATGAAGAACGAGGGCAGGAATGATTCGAGCCGACATATGGCGAATGGATCGGACGGCGATGCCCAACATACGAGAAGTGGGAAGGGCTCTGCCCGCATTCAAGGAGGAAAGGCATGAGTTGGGATAACAAACAGGGTCCCTGGGGGAAGGCGAACCGCCCACCGGAGATCGACGAGCTGCTGAAGAAGGTTCAGGACAAAGTCCGCAACCTCTTCGGCGGCAAGCGTTTTACTACCATCGGCTTTCTCGTGATCGTGGTGGTGCTTCTGTGGCTGGCCACCGGGATCTACCAGGTCAACCAGGACCAGGTAGGGGTCGTACAACGATTCGGAAAGTACAGCCGCACGGTCAGTCCGGGGCTGCAGTGGAAACTCCCCTCCGGGCTCGAGAAGGTGTCCAAGGTTGCCACCCAGCGCATCTACCAGGAGGAGTTCGGGCTGCGAACCCTCCGGGCGGGCGTTCGCACCGAGTACGCACCCGAGAGCCAGTACGAACGTGAGTCGCTGATGCTCACCGGGGACCTGAACTGCGTGCTGGTCCCGTGGGTGGTCCGCTACCGGATCGGGGACCCCTACAAATTCCTGTTCAGAATACGGAACGTACAAGAGACACTGCGGAGTCTGTCAGAGGCCACCATGCGGACCGTCGTGGGAGACCGCAGCCTGGACGAGGTTCTGAACAAGCGGGAACTGGTCGCTTCCATGACTCAGGAGGCACTGCAGGCGGCCCTGGACGGTGCGGAAAGCGGCCTGTTCATTACGACCATCGAGCTCGGGAAGACCAACGTTCCCGAGCGTGTTCAACCTTCGTTCAATGAAGTCAATGCGGCCATTCAGGAGAAGGAGAAGCTCATCTACCAGGCCCAGGGCGAGTACAACAAGATGATTCCCGAGGCTCGAGGCAAGGCGGAGAAGATGATTCAGGAGGCCGAGGGGTTTGCGGTGAATCGGGTCAAACAGGCACAGGGTGACGTGGCCCGTTTTCTCGCCCTGTACGACGAATACCTGAAGGCAAAGGAGATAACCCGGCAGCGGCTCTATCTTGAAGCACTCAATGAGATGCTCCCGCGTTTGGGCAGAAAGTACGTCATCGACGCTGACCAGAAGGGGTTTCTTCCTCTGCTGAACCTCGGCGAAAGGGGGGACAAGCCATGAAATTCTCGATCCCTATCGGCATCCTGATCCTTCTCCTCGTCGTCCTGGGCGGCCGGGCCTACTACACCGTTGACGAAACGGAACAGGTGGTCATCACCCAGTTCGGCGCACCTGTCGGCGAAACGATCACCGAAGCCGGCCTGCACTTCAAGTGGCCCTGGAGGAAGGCGAGCTATTTCGCGAATAACATCCTTGAGTGGGACGGAGACCCCAGCCAGATCCCGACCCTTGACAAGACCTTCATCTGGGTGGATATCTTTGCACGATGGAGGATCGTGGATGCACTCCGGTTTTTCGAAAAGGTGAACAACGAGCTCGCCGCGCAGAGCCAGCTGGACAGCATACTCAACGCGGCCACGCGCAACATGGTCCAGTCGCACTCCCTGATCGAGTTGGTCCGGGACTCCAACCGAAAGATGGAAGTCCTGACGAGTCCTATTGAAGGACGAGCCGACCCGGTGGCTACGCAGGTGGAGGTGGGTCGGGGTCAGTTGATGCTCATGGTCCTCCAGCAATCGGAACCTAAGATGAAGGAACTGGGCATCGAATTGGTGGACGTACGGGTCAAGAGGATCAACTACATAAAGGACGTACAGGAAAGAGTCTTCGAGAGGATGGTCGCGGAGAGGAAGCAAATCGCGGAGAAGTTCCGGTCCGAAGGACAGGGGGAAAGGCAGAAGATCGAAGGGCGGATGGAAAAGGAACTGAAGACGATCCAGGCGGAGGCTTACCGGAGAAGTGAGGAAATCAAGGGAAAGGCCGACGCACAGGCCGCCGGAATCTATTCTGCAGCCTATGGCCAGGACCCTGAATTCTACTCCCTCGTAAAAACGCTGGATCT
>JAQYVQ010000368.1 GCA_030145435.1 Syntrophobacteria bacterium
AGGAGGAAGATCTGCTCGGCCAGGGGATCCTGGTCGTGGGGCTCGAGGCAAACCCGACCAACCTCGACCCTCGACTCTCCACGGATGCCGCCTCCTCACGGATCAACGAGCTCGTCTACAGCCGCCTGTTCCGCAAGAACGATGCGGGCGAGCCGGTAGAAGACATCGTGGAGGGGTGGGAGCAAACCGACCCGACCACCTACCGATTCCGCATCCGGAAGGGAATCCGGTTCCACGACGGCCGTCCACTGGACGCGCGAGATGTCCGCTACACCTTCCGGAGCATGATGGATCCGGCCCTGGGCTCGCCCCTTCGGAGTTCGTACCAGATGATCGAGTCGATCGAGTGCCCGGATCCCCATACGCTTCTGTTTCGACTGAGCGAGCCCTACGCCTCCCTGCTGATCAACCTGGACCTGGGCATACTGGCACGGCCGACAGGGCAGGGCACCGAGGGCGAGAGCCCGGCCGGGCATATCGGAAGTGGCCCGTTTCAGTTTGTTTCCTGGACCCAGAATCATGAAATCCGGCTGATGGCGAACCCGGGCTACTTCGAAGGCGCACCCCGGATCAGGGAGATCTTGTTCAAGATCGTTCCGGACGACACGGTGCGAATCCTGGAGCTCCGCAAGGGGACGATTCACCTCCTCCAAAACGACATCGAGCCGGAGGTGCTGCGCAGTCTCGAAAGGGAGCCCAGGTTCACCGTCGAGAAGCGGCAGGGCACGAATTACTCCTACCTGGGGTTCAATCTCAAGGATCCGATCCTCGGTTCTCTCAAGGTGAGGCAGGCGATCGCCCACGCCATCGACCGAAAGGCGATCATCGAACACCTCCTTGGGGGGCTTGCGGTGCCGGCCACCGGGGTGCTCTCGCCGTTGAACTGGTCTTACGAGCCGGCCGTGGAGACGTACGGGTACGATCCTGAGAAGGCGAAGCGCCTCCTGGACGAGGCCGGGCATGAGGACCCGGACGGCCCGGGGCCTGCGAAGAGGTTCACCCTGACCTACAAGACGTCTCAGAACGAGTTGCGGCGCAGGATCGGGGAGGCGATCCAGGGCCTCCTGGCTGAAGTCGGAATCGATGTGAAAATGCGCACCTATGAATGGGGCACGTTCTTTTCCGACATCCGGAAGGGAAACTTCCAAATCTACACCTTGACGTGGGTGGGCATCACGGATCCGGACATTTATTATTACCTCTTCCATTCGAAGAGCATCCCCCCCGACGGCGCGAATCGGGGAGCCTACCTGAACCCTGAGATGGATCTCCTGATCGAGCGCGGAAGGGTTCTACGGAATCGGGAGGAACGAAAAGAGGCCTACGGCCGGATTCAGAAGACCCTGGCGAGAGACCTCCCTTACGTGAGCCTGTGGAACGAGGTGAACGTGGTCGTGACGGACCCGCGGGTTCGAGGGTTCGTCCTCCGCCCGGACGGAGACTTCCTCTCCCTCAAGGATGTCTGGATCGAATAGGGAACAACGGCAAAAAGGTTCGAGATGCGTTCCTACCTTGTCCGGAGGCTCTTGCTCGCCCTGCCCGTCGTATTGGGCGTGGCGACCTTGGTCTTTCTCCTGATCCACCTGATCCCGGGGGATCCGGTGGAGATCATGCTCGGTGAATCCGCCCTCCCTGCGGATCGGGATGCCCTCCGAGAGGCCCTGGGCCTCGACCGGCCGATCCTCGAGCAGTACGGGTCCTTCCTGTGGGGGCTCTGCAGAGGGGACCTGGGCGTCTCCCTTCAGCAGCGAAGACCCGTGACCGCCCTGATACGGGAGCACTATCCGGCGACCCTCGAGCTGACCCTTGCGGCCATGCTCATTTCGCTCCTGATCGCGCTGCCCGCCGGGATCCTGAGCGGCATCCGACAGTACTCGGTCTGGGATCACTCGACCATGTTCCTGGCCCTGCTGGGCGTGTCCATGCCGAATTTTTGGCTGGGGCCGCTGCTGATCTGGGTCTTCTCGATTCAGCTCGGATGGTTCCCCGTGTCCGGCAGGGGAGGTCTCGCCCATCTCCTGCTTCCGGCCTTCACGCTGGGCGCCTCGATGGCGGCGATCGTGGCCCGCATGACCCGTTCGTCGGTCCTGGAGGTCCTCCGGGAAGACTACGTGATGACCGCACGGGCAAAGGGGCTGCCCGAGGCAAGAATCATCCTGAAGCATGTCCTACGAAACGCGATGCTGCCGGTCCTCACGGTCGTGGGCCTGCAGTTCGGCGCCCTGTTGGCCGGCTCGATCATCACCGAGACGATCTTCTCCTGGCCGGGGCTCGGAACGCTCATGGTCAAGGCGATCCAGACCCGTGACTATCCGGTCGTGCAGGGGTGCGTCCTGGTCATCGCCCTGAGCTACGTGCTGGTCAATCTGCTCACCGACCTCCTGTATGGAGTCATCGATCCTAGGATTCGGTATGGAGGGACTCGTGAGTAACATCTCTGCGCCTCTCCTGGTGGGCGCCCTGATCCTGAGCGTGCTGGTGGGGCTCGCCCTGTTCGCCCCCTGGTTGGCCCCGGAGGACCCTTCGGAGATTCGGCTGGAGGCGAAGCTCACAGGGCCGAGCCGAGCCCACCTGTTCGGGATGGATGCCCTGGGCCGGGATGTGCTGAGCCGTATCATCTATGGGGCAAGGGTGTCGGTCCTGGTCGGATTCACAACGGTGGGGGTCTGTTTCATCTTCGGAACGCTCATGGGCTTCCTCGCGGGATACTATGGAGGGGTCCTGGATGAAGCCATCATGCGGGGGGTGGACATCCTGCTCGCCTTTCCCGGGATCCTGCTGGCCATCACGCTTACGTCCATCCTGGGTCCGAGCCTGCGCAACGTGATCCTTGCCCTCTGCGTGATGGGCTGGGTCGGCTATGCCCGGATCGTGCGCGCCCAGGTGCTGGCTCTCCGAGAGTCGGAGTTCGTGCTCGCCGCGCGCGCCCTCGGCGTCCGCGACACCCGACTCCTGCTGCGACACATATTTCCGAACATGCTCGCGCCGCTCATCGTGGAGGGGACATTTGGCATAGCCGGTGCGATCCTTGCCGAGGCGGGTCTGAGCTTCCTCGGACTGGGCACGCAGCCCCCTATGCCCAGCTGGGGGAGCATGCTGAACGAGGGGAGGCAGTTTTTGTTCGTTTCCCCCCACATGACCCTGGCGCCCGGCATGGCCATCATGACCGTGGTCCTGGGCCTGAATTTCCTCGGGGACGCCCTGCGGGACCGGTTCGATGTTAAGCGCGAGGGCCCCTGGTAACAGGGGAGAACTGACGGCTTATTCCGGCTGGGGGAGAGATTGAAATTTCTGGGGGATGTTGATAAACTCTATAAGTTTAAGGGGGGAACATCCTCACCTTTTTTTCCTTGAATACTTCCATCGAGATTCTTCAGGATTCGCATGGGATCCGGACGTAGATTTCTCCGCTATATCATAGCCTTGGGTCTGCTGACTCTGCTTGCCTCAGCCATCGCGCTCGGCCTGCTCTACAGGACGTTCACGGCCGATCTGCCGAATATCTCCACGCTGCGGGATTACCGGCCTCGTATCGTGACCAAGGTCTTCAGTGAAGACGGGAATATGATCGGCGAGTTCTTCATCGAGAAGAGGGAACTTGTCTCCATGGACAAGGTGCCCAAGGTTCTTCGCGATGCGATCATCGCTGCGGAAGACGCGAACTTCTACCAGCACGAAGGGCTCGATTTTTTAGGCATCCTCCGGGCCCTGATGAAGAACATCCGGGCCGGGGGGATCGTACAGGGAGGCAGCACGATCACGCAGCAGGTGGTCAAGTCGCTGCTCCTGACGCCGGAAAGGAGTATCCAGAGAAAGATAAAGGAGGCCATCCTGGCCTATCGCCTCGAACGGTCCCTGAGCAAGGAGGAGATCCTTTACCTGTATCTGAACCAGATCTATTTCGGCCACGGAGCGTACGGGGTGCAGGTGGCCGCGCAGAACTATTTCGGTCACGACGTGAGCGAAGTGGATCTTGCGGAGGCGGCGCTGTTGTCAGGCCTTCCCCGGGCCCCTTCCCGGTATTCCCCGGCCAGGAAGGGCAACACGGCGCTCGCCCGGGAACGCCAGGAGTATGTGCTCGAACAAATGCAAGGGCAGGAAATGATCTCCCATGAGGAGGTCGATCGCGCCCTGGAGAGGCCGATCCTGGTGGTGGAGAAGGTGGAACAAGTGGAGGACGGCGAGGAAGACGCGGGCCCTATTTCCAAAGAGGAGATCCTTGGACAGCCGAAGCCGATCCGGATTCTGCCGTTTCGGAGGATCAACACGGAGATCGCCCCCTACTTCATCGATACCGTACGGGAGCATCTTCTGAAGAATTACGGCAAAGAGAAGACCTTCTGTGGAGGCTTGCGCGTCTACACGACCCTCCGGGAGGATGACCAGAAGGCTGCGCAGGAGGCGGTCCAGTTCGGTGCGGATGCTTACATGGAGAGGCAACCGGAAATGGCCGAAGAGGAAGCGGACAACCCCATCGACGGGGCTCTCCTTGCGATTGATCTTCCGGACGGCTATGTGCGGGCCATGGTAGGGGGGCTCGATCACGCTCGCAGCCAGTACAATTGTGCCGTCCAGGCGCGAAGACAACCTGGAAGCGCAGTGAAACCGCTGATCTATGGGGCCGCCCTCGACAAGGGATACACCCCTGCGACGATCATCGTCGACTCCCCTCTGGTGTTCAATGATCCGGTCCTGGACGAGAAATGGAAGCCGAAGAATTACTCTCGATACTTCGTCGGTCCTACGACCCTTCGGGATGCACTGACTCATTCCCGGAATGTGGTTACCATCAAGATCCTCCGGGACA
>JAQYVQ010000373.1 GCA_030145435.1 Syntrophobacteria bacterium
GGTCAGGGTAAGATCCGGGGAGTCCATCGTCCTGGCCGGCCTGATCACCCAGACCAAAGAGGAGGAGCACATCGGCATCCCCGTGTTCGGAAGCATCCCCTACCTCGGGAACCTGTTCAAGCATGTGGAGGAGAGGCTCGAGAGCAAGGAGCTGGTGATCTTTATCTCCCCCGTCGTCAGAGACGCCGGCTAGGCTAAAGTTTTCTACAGACTTGCCGATAAATCAGTTACGTGCGTGTAAATGGGAGAAATGGGACCAGACCCATAAACCTGAGAAGAAAAGAGAGAGACTATGTTCACGAGAGGAATAAAGAACAGGCAAGCAGGTTTCACGCTGGTCGAGATCGCGATCGTCATGGTGATCATCGGGCTCCTGATCGGTGGGGTCCTCAAGGGACAGGCCATGGTCCAGAACGCCAAGGTCAAGCGCGTGGTCAAGCAGGGGGACGAGGTCCGGGCCGCCGTGATGTCTTTCTACGACAAGTACGGGGTCTACCCCGGGGACGAGAACCTGGCCCCTATTCCTCCCGGTGCAGACGCGGAAGGGGATGGAGACGGACAGATTGACAATAACGCGGAACGCTTCGAAGTCTTCAGAGATCTCCAGCGGGCCGAGCTCATCAGCGGAAATTACAACGGGACGAGTGACCTTCCCAATCACGCCTTTGGTGACGACATGGACCTCACGTGGATCGATCCGGGCCCGGGGGAAGCCAAGCACTATTTCAGGCTCTACAACCTTCCTGCCGAGGTGTGCCTCGAGATCGACATGAAGTACGATGACGGCGCAGTCGGTACCGGGTCCATCCTGGCAAGCGAGGCGTACACCCCAGGGAATACGGTGGGCACCTTCTACATGCTTTTCTAGACCGTGGTTGTTCAAGATGGAACCATGAAAAGGGCACACGGTGTTGTGCCCTTTTTCTTCTGCCGCGCCGATTCTCTGTACACGGAAAGAGAGGCCAGCTATGAAGAGCCCCGCGTCCCGATTCTCCCGCTGCTTTGAGGGGAAGAACGGGTTCACCCTGATCGAGATGGCCATCGTGATGATCATCATCGGGGTCCTGTCCGGAGGGGGGGCCTTCGTCATGGGGATGCTGACCGAACGAAAGGCCAGGAACGAGTCGATCGACTATCTGCATCAGGCCAGGGAGGCCCTGATCAGCTACGCCAGTACGCAAGGGATGCTGCCCTCGGCCGATACGGACCAGGACGGTACAGGGGATGGTGCAGCTTCCGGGGGGTTCCCCTACCTGGATCTGAAGCTCAAACCGACCGATTTCTACAAGAGGGCCCTCCGGTATGAGGTGGACTCCAGCCTGACGACAGACCTGCAGACCGCGTGCAGCGCGCTCAAGGCAGGCCTTGCCGGGGCTCCTGACGTGGTCGACGGCGACGGGTCTACCACCGCCTTCCCCGTGGCAGCCATTCTCGTCAGCTCCGGGCCCATGGACGCGGATGGGGACGGAAACATCCTGGATAGCATCACCGCCGGCACTCACCAGGGAAACAACACCACCGGGGTCCCGAACTACATACGCTTCCCTCCGACCGAGACCTTCGACGACCTCGTCCTCTACATCGGCGAGCACGAACTGTACAGCGAGCTGTGTGAGTATCTGGCCCTCGCGGTAATCAACAGCTCGGCCTCCACCGTGTATGTTTACAATCATACCGCCGGGAGCAACCTGGGCACACTGACCGCAGGGGATTCGGGTAGCTACCAGATCCTGTCCGGAACCCAGGCCTCGGTCCGGGACGCCAACAACGGTGGCGGATCTCCCGTTGTATCGAGCCCCGACACGCCCATCTTCGTGGCCGGCAGGGGCTACACCATCGACGTCCCTTAGCCCCACGTCTGTCATTCCT
>JAQYVQ010000507.1 GCA_030145435.1 Syntrophobacteria bacterium
CGGACTCAAGCATTACATCACCAAAGGCGACATCTCGGACGTCTTCACCGTTGTCACCGTCACGGACAAGAGCAAGAAACACAAGGGGATGAGCGCATTCATCGTGGAAAAGGATACGCCGGGGTTTTCCATCGGCAAGATCCAGCATTCCATGGGGACGGACATCTGTCGGCAGTGCGAGCTCGTGTTCGAGGACTGCGAGGTGCCGGCAGACAATCTGCTTGGGGAAGAAGGCCAGGGGTACCAGATCGCCATGCGCGTTCTGGAAGAGGGAAGGCTGAGCCAGGGCGCCCGCTCGATCGGGATCGCGCGCCGCCTCATTGAACTCTGCCGTGCACACACACAGATCCGGGTACAGTTCGGCAAGGCCATTGCCGAGTTCCAGGCCGTCCAGTGGATGCTTGCGGACATGGCCACCGAGTTGTATGCCATGAAGACCATGGTCTATGACGCTGCCTGGCGTCTGGATCAGGGGACCCGCAACCGGGCGCGGGCAGGCATGGTGAAGCTCTTCTGCACGGAGGCGATCGGCAGAATTGCGGATCGAGCCGTGCAGATCCACGGCGGCATGGGGTACATGGAGGAGGGGTCCATCGAATCTGTATACCGCGAGGTTCGCGGGATGCGGATCTATGAGGGAACAAGCGAGATACAGCGTCTTATCATCGCAAGGGACGTGCTGAAGAACGGACTGAAGTGCCTGGATTACGATTAGCCCGATCACAGTTCCTTGCCGGAACGAACCGGATCGAGCTTCCCTGACGCAATTCACTCCTGAAGGGATTCCAAACCATGCACCGTTTCACACCTATAGACGAAGCCACACACCCGGCGGGCAATTCCCGCACATACTGGAACGAATCCTTCTACATGAATTTCTTTGATGACGATAAGGAACTGGGCGGGGCCACCCGCATCGGGTTTCACCCGAATCAGGGTGTCGGCGATGGGTTTGTGCTGCTCTTCCTCCCGGATGGCGGCATCGGCTTTATTCGAACGTTTGATCGTTTTCCCAACCATCTAACATGCAATGCGGTCGGCAACGTCCGGCATGAATGCCTGGAACCTTTCGAAAAATGGCGGATATCGTTTGACGGCCCCATGTTCTATTTTGAGAACCCTGCGGAGGTGGGCGATTTTTCGCAGACCATGCTGATAGACCTTCCTCGACGGCAACTCCGCCTTGAACTCGAATTCAAGGGCATGCACGATCTTTTTGACTTTCACCAGTCCATCTCGCGCCGGCTGGCACCCGCAAAAAGGCTCTTGGGCAAACTCAGGCCGGATTATCTTCTGAACCATATGGGGCCTGCCTTGCACAAACTGCGCCTGTTGCCCGCCATGGGCCGTGCCCATCATTACGAGCAGGCCGGCCGCATCTGCGGGATCCTCCGGATCGACGATGACGTATTCGATTTCAGTGGCCACGGTCAGCGGGATCATTCATGGGGGGTGCGCGACATGCGGGTCCCGACCAACTGGCGATGGTTTTCCTGTCAGTTCGGTGAAGATCTCTGTTTCAATGCCACACGGGTGGAAACCCTCGCGTTTCGCGCTTATGGGGGTTATGTATACAACGAAGGTCGCTCCGAGATGCTGCGAAGCTGGTCATACGATGTTGACTGGGACACGACACGGCGCTGGGCCCGGCGTCTCAGGCTCGATCTGGAGACCGACTCCGGCCGCCGGTTTGAAATCCAAGGCGAGGCAAAGATCAATGTGCCCATCATTGCGCCTATCGAAGAAACGGTTGTCGTCGTCAACGAGGCCTGCATGCGATACCGGTGGCAGGACCGCACGACTTTAGGCATTTCTGAATTCATGGGTCATCTGCGATGAGCACCAAAGCGCGGGGGTCTCAATCACTCCCTTGTTAGCCCCATCAAAACCGGCTAGAATCCCGTTGCAAAAGAATCACCCCACGAGATTAAGATCCGGATCTGTGGATCCCGGCAGGAGGTAGGTCGGATGCTTACGAAGGCGTACATCCCCTACAAGGGCTACTACAGTACCCCCTTTGCCAGATGGCAGGGGGCGATGGCCAATGAGCACGCCGTCATCCTGGCTGCAAACACCTCGAAGAGATGGTTCGCCCAGAAGGACTGGGACCCGAAGATGTTCGACTACGTGTTTCTCGGGATGACGGTGGGACAGCCCCAGTGGTTCTACGGAGCACCCTGGGCGGCCGCGCTCATGGGCGCGGAAGAGACACCGGGCGTGACGATGAGCCACGCGTGCGCCACCTCCACGGTCTGCGTCTATCAGGCGGGCATGTGCATCGAGACCGGGCTTCACGAAAACGTCTACGTCCTGACAGCGGATCGATGCTCCAATGGGCCCCACACCGTGTGGCCGAACCCGAACGGACCGGGCGGAGAGGTGATTCACGAGAACTGGAACATGGACAATTTCGACAGTGATCCCTGGGCCGGGCAGGCCATGATCCGCACCGCGGAGAACGTTGCCCAGGAGGCCGGCATCACCCGGGAGGAGTGCGACGCGGCGATCCTGAGGAAGTACGAACAATACAGGGAATCGCTCGATGACGACCGCGCCTTCCAGAAGCGCTACATGTTCCCGGCCGAGGTGAGGGTGTCCCGGAAGAAGACGGTCCTGGTCGAGGAGGACGAAGGCGTCACGCCGACCACGGCAGAGGGCCTGGCACGGCTCAAGCCGGTCGTGCCGGACGGGGTCGTCACCTTCGGGTGTCAGACACACCCTGCCGACGGGAACGCCGGGCTCGTCGTCACGACCCGGGAGAAGGCCAGGGAGTTGAGCGCCGACCCGGATGTGGAGATCCGGTTGATCTCTTACGGGTTTGCAAGGGCAAAGAAGGCCTTCATGCCTGCCGCCGTCACCGGGGCGGTGAAGATGGCGCTGGAGAATGCGCAAATCAAGATCGACGACGTGAAGGCCGTGAAGACCCACAACCCCTTCATCGTGAACGATCTCAACCTGGCGAAGCAGATGGGCATCGATGTGGATAAGATCAACAACTACGGCAGTTCCCTGATCTTCGGGCATCCCCAGGGCCCCACCGGAGCGCGACTGGTCATGGAGGGAATCGAAGAGGTTGCCATAGCCGGCGGCGGCTATCTCCTCTTTGGCGGATGCTCGGCCGGCGATTCCGCCGCCTCGCTGGTCCTGAAGGTCGGCTGATTCTTCCCCGTCATTCCCGCGAAAGAGGGTGTCGATTGATTGAGAATCTCTACATATCCGTCATTCCCGCGCAGGCGGGAATCCAGGGGTTGCGGAAGGGGAGGGAAATGAATTGAACAGAGTAATCCTCAGCACGCCGGCCCGCCTTCACTTCGGTTTGCTGGACCTGAACGGCGAGATAGGGCGTATCGATGGAGGCGTGGGCCTGGCCCTTGAATCTCCCCACACCCTGATCGAGGCAGAGAA
>JAQYVQ010000603.1 GCA_030145435.1 Syntrophobacteria bacterium
TTCTTCAACTTGCACTTGTAAAGGGCCTGGCCCTTACCGGGCTTCACGAAGGAAAAATCGGTGACGATATAAGGCTCACCCTCGATCTGGATCTTTAGGCCCTTCCGAAGATCTGCCGCTTCGTACATGTGTTCCTCGGTCCGTATGTACTAGGAGGCGGTGGGTGTGCTCTCGCCGTCCAGGAGCTTCTTCAGACTGGGGGTCGTGCCTTCACGGCGCAGACGTCGTTTTCGGACCTTCCCGGACTTGGCCAGCTTTTTGCTGCGGATGCTCTTCGTCTGCTTCGAGTTGGAGCCCATGATACCCCTTTCCTTCTCAAAAAGTGCTTTCGAATCCGATATAACTAACCAAGTATATGGATTGATTCGATTTTGGTCAAGACGGCCCGTTTTTTTTTGGGTTTTTTTGGATTTCTTTGACTTGCCCCGGTCCATTTGTTAGCCTTTTGGCCGAGCGTAAACCGCCATTGAGGAGGGAAGATGTCGAGACAACTTTTGGCCCTTTCCATAGGGATCGTCATCCTGATGACCGTGACCGGATGCGGCTACAACAAGCTTCAGGGGCAGGACGAAGAGGTCAAGTCCGCCTGGGCCGAAGTGCTCAATCAGTATCAGAGGCGCTTCGACCTGATTCCCAATCTTGTGAACACGGTAAAAGGGTACGCCAGTCACGAGAAGGAGACCTTGCAGGCGGTCGTCGAGGCCCGCTCCAAGGTGGGACAGATGCAAGTGGATGCGTCCACCCTGGACAACGCGCAGGCCTTGCAGAGCTTTCAGAGCGCCCAGGCAGGCCTGGCAGGCGCGCTCCAGCGCCTGATGGTCGTGGTCGAGCGGTATCCGGACTTGAAGGCGAACCAGAACTTCCGAGACCTTCAGGTGCAGCTAGAGGGAACGGAAAACCGCATCGCGGTGGCGCGGAGAAGGTACATCGAATCGGTCAAGACCTACAACAAAGCGGTGCGCTATTTCCCCACCAATCTGACCGCCAAATATATCCTCCACATGGAGACGCGGGAGACCTTCCAGCCCGAGGGGCAGCCGATCGACAAGCCTCCGGAGGTCAGTTTCTAGGATGATCACGAAGCGAATCGTTGCCTGCGTCGCAGGATGTGTTTTCCTTTCGTTCCTGCTCTGCCTTCCCGGGGCGGTCCTGTCCCTGACGGTTCCCCCGCCCGAAGGGTACGTGAACGATCACGCGCACGTCCTCTCCGAACGCGAGAAGGCCGGGCTCGAATCCATTCTGAAACGTTTCGAGGCCGAGACGACCAACCAGGTGGTCCTGCTGGTCATTCCCTCCCTGGAAGGGGACAGCCTCGAGGACTTCAGCATCCGGGTCGCCGAGGCATGGAAGGTGGGTCAAAAGGGGAGAGACAACGGCGCGATCTTCCTGGTCGCGGTCGAGGACCGCAAGGCGCGCATCGAGGTGGGCTACGGGCTCGAAGGGGCCTTGACCGACGCACAGTCGGGCCGGATCCTGCGGGACCTCGTGTTCCCAGCCTTTCAGCAGGGGGCCTACGCGAGCGGCATCCAGGCCGGGCTTGTCGGCATCCTGCAGGCCATTCAGGGGGAATTCCCTTCTCAGCCCGCCCGTCAGATGGCACCCACCCGGCAGGCCCGGGCCAAGGCGAGCGGCCTCCTGCTGCCCCTGCTCTTCTTCCTTCTGCTCTTCTCTCGGATGGGCCGGTTCTTCCTTCTTGGAGGGCTCCTGGGGGGCATGTTTGGAGGCCGGGGAGGCATGGGACGGGGAGGCTTCGGCGGAGGGTTTGGCGGGTTCAGTGGCGGCGGCGGTGGTTTCGGCGGCGGTGGCGCTTCGGGAAGCTGGTAAGCCGACGGGAAGGACGCGATGAAGGTAAAGAGGATCTTTACGCCGGACAGGGAAAAGAGGGTCGAAGAGGCGATCGGCCGTGCGGAGAGCGTGACCTCGGGCGAGATCGTGCCCATGGTCGTGGACCAGTCGGACGCTTACCTCCACGTGGATTTCATCGGGGCCTTGATCCTGCAGTTCGTTGCGTTTCTGGCAGCGATCTGGCTCCTGCCCACTTTCGACTACCTTTCGATTCTTGCCGTACAGGTTCTGGGCCTGGTCGTGGGGTTCCTCGCGTTCCGGTACCTGGCTCCCTTGAAGCGGATCGGCTTGTCCCCCAAGATCGCGGAGGAAGAGGTGTTCGAAAAGGCCCTCCGCGTGTTCCGGGAGCTCGAGATGCAACGCACGGCCGAGCGGACCGGCATCCTCATCCTCGTCTCGTTGCTCGAACACCGCGTCCAGGTGTTGGCGGACTCGGGGATTAACGCGCGCGTGAAGTCCGGGACGTGGGACGAAGTAGTGGAGATCGTTCTGGCAGGAATTAAGAGGGGAGATCTCTGCCAGGGCCTCTGTGACGCCATCGAGCGATGCGGTGAGATTCTTGCCCACGACTTCCCGGTCCAGCCCGACGACGTGAACGAACTGCCTGACCGGTTACACAAAGGTTGACCTAAGGCTTCCGTTCCTCGAGGGGGGCATCCGCATCAATCCCTTGTCTCGCCTGCGAATAGAATGAAGTGTTCCGAAAGAGGGTGTCCAAAAAACACCATGTTCGGAGGCTGTCGAGAAATGGTCAGATGCAAGGCGCGCGAAGCTTGCCCCCGCGAAGGCGGGGGTCCATGTTATACTGAGGCGTACACCGTACGCCTCAGTGACGCAGGATGAGTGCAACGCCGCAGATGGCCGTTTGTCGACAGCCTCCAAAGGAGGGGCCTCATGATCCGACTGGTATATGTTCTGCGTCGGCTTCCCAACCTGTCCCGCCAGGAGTTCCAGACCTACTGGCGAGACACGCACGGCCCGCTGGTGGCCAAGCATTCGACAGTCATGCGGGTCCGTCGGTACGTTCAGACGCACACGCTGGACGATCCGATCAACGACCTCTTGCAGGCCCCCCGCGGCACGGCGGAGCCCTATGACGGGGTGGCGGAACTATGGTGGAACCACGAGAACGAGGTGGTCGAAGGGGTAGGTAGCCCGGAAGGGCAGAAGGCCGCGGAGGAGGCTCTCGAGGATGAGAAGAAGTTCATCGATTTCTCTCGGTCGTCCATCTACTGGGCAACCGAGGTGCCGCAGATCAACCCCACGCCGGAGAACCTCGTGGCCCGGGCGGAAACCCCGATCATCAAGCTCTGCTTCTTTGCTCATCACAAGGCCGAGCTCTCCGCGGAGGAGGCTGGGCTCTACTGGCGCATGCATCACGGCCCGCTCGTCAGATCCCTGGCCCCGGCAGCCCGCATGAAGCGATATATACAGGTCCACAGCCTTGAAACGCCCCTGAATGATGTCCTGCGGGAGCCCCGCGGCAAGATGGAGGATCCCTTCATGGGGCATGCCGAACTCTGGTACGATCGGTTGGATCTGGCCGGTGCGGTTACGACGCCGGAAGGCGCGCGAGCCATGGAACTGCTGGTCGAAGACGAGGCGAAGTTCGTGGATTTCAAGCGTTCCACGCTGTGGGTTGCCAAGGAACACGTCTTCATCGACCGCTAACAGGCCGTTGAAAAAGGCCCATCTGCGGCGTTGCACTCATCCTTCGTCACTGCGGCGTACGTTGTACGCCTCATTCCTCAGGATTGCGTGCGCCTTGCACCTGGACCTCTTTGAACGGCCTGTGAATAGGCGCTCTTTCGACAAGCCGCTAGAGGTCATGTAGGTCCTTGCCAAAAAAGGTTCCTGACACCTTTTTTGGCAGGCAACCTGGCCCCTGGGCTAATCAAAGGTCATGTAGGTCCTTGCCAAAAAAGGTTCCAAACATCTTTTTTGGCAGGCAACCTGGCCCCCAAGCTAATCACATATCATGAAGATCCGAGACCTTGAGCACGATTCCGAGTTCCGCGGCCTTGGCGCTGAATTCCTCCATCAGCCGGGTGAGGGCCTGTTGATCCCCCTCCCTGTACATCAGGAAGATGCTCGTCATCTTCTGTTTCTCGATGGAGAGCTGCCTGCCGGTCAAGCCGGTCTTCCTCACGAGGGGCTGGATCTCCTCCAGGGCTTCCCCCACGTTCTGGTATCTCCGGTCCGGATCCGCGCGGGAAGCCTTCATGATGAACCGCCGCAGTCCCTCAGGCAGATCGGGCACGCGTTCCGCCGGATCCGGAATGTCGCGATGGAGATGCAAATCTAACAGGTCCTTGATGGTCTCCGCCTGAAAGGGCTTTGTGCCCGTCACCATCTCATAGGCAACTACCCCCAGTCCGTAGATATCCGTCCTCTCGTCTACGGGATCCCCCTCGATCTGTTCCGGTGAAATGTAGGCGGCTGTTCCGGAGAAGTTTATGTCTTCCGTGCCGACAGGGCAGGAGAGCCCGAAGTCGAGGATCTTCACGCGGTCCCCCGGAAGCAGGTAGATGTTGTCCGGGGTCACGTCGCGATGGATGATCCCCCGCTGGTGGGCATAGTCGAGGCCGAGACAGGTCTGGTACAGGATGTCCACCGCCAGCGACAGGGGCAGGCTTCTCAGGCGATCGAGCAGGGCACTCAGGCCTTCCCCCTCCAGGAGTTCCATGATGATGAAGACCGTCCGGTAGCGTTCCTCTATGTCGTAGATCTTGATGATGTTCTCGTGATTCAGGTTTGCGATCGTCTTGGCTTCGTGATGGAAGCTTTCGAGAAAATCGTCATCCATGGCCAGGTTGTGCCGCATCATCTTGATGGCGACCGGCATGCTCAGGCTCGAGTGGATGCCTTTGTAAACGATGCTGAATCCCCCCCGTCCGATGATGTCGGTGGCCACATACTTCCCGATCGTTCGATATGCCGTCGGCCTCCTGGAATCAAACCGGTTGGCCACGAATTCGGTCAGGAAGTTTAACATCTCCGGGTTTTTTTCGGAGATGCGGTCGAAGTCGGCCCGGGTCAGGGCCCAGGCTTCCAGGTCTGTTTCCGCCTCGATGTGGGCAATGTGCGGTTCCCCGGTGAGAAGACCCACCCCGCCCACGATGTCACCTACCCCGTAGTGATCGACAGGGTGAATCTCACCCTCTTTCTCGACGATGACCAGGCACGTTCCGCGCTGGATGATGTAGGCGGTATTTCCGACTTCCCCCTGGGTGATGAATCTCTCGCCGGCCTTTATGTATTTGTAGGTCTCGTGCTGGAAGATCGATTCCTTGCCGTCCTCCCCGGAGGAGATGAAACTCAGGAATTTCGTGCTGAGATTCGCGGTTCCCTCTTCCTCTCGCACCTGACCGAAGAAATCGCAGTCCATGCAGGATTCTCGCTTTTCCGCAAAGGAACCCTGGACCCCGCCTCCGCAGAAGGTGCCTGCCACAGCCCAGCAGATTCTGCCGCCGGCGACCCCGCTGTTGATCCCGTCGAAAGAGGTGTCTGTCGAGGCCGGGCACACCCCGAGGTCAGCCACCTTGCTGCCCCCCGGTTCCCTTCCGCAACGACTGTGTTCCCAACAATTCTGCTTCTTCTCTGCCATGGAGATCCTCGCACGTCTGCTCGAATTTCAGGGACGCTCCTCCGCGATCACTTCTCCTTCAGAGTGTAAGACAGATAGGGGGCGAACATTTCCGGATCGAGCAAGAAGGCGTCGTGCCCCTTTTCCGAATGCACGGTAATGTGCTGGACAGGGATGTGGCATCGCTTCAGGACATGCTCGAGGGCGGCCTGCTCTTCGGGATAGGAGCACACGTCCGAGTCGACGCTGAAGATCATGAACCGTTGGTCCCGGCAGCGTGAAAACACTTCCCGGACATTCTTTGCCCCCGTGTCGGCCACGAGGTCGGCTGTCTGCCAGGCCTCCATGATGCGAACGTAGGTGTTGGCGTCGAAACGGTCGACGAATTTCTGTCCCTGATGAAGCATGTAGGATTCCACGGGGTGGGTGATCGCGTAATGCTTCAAGTCCTCCTCCCGGCGGATCACCTCGCCGCGGGCCCTGTTTTCCATCACCTGCAGGGATATGTACGTCTTGTGCGCGATCATCCTTGCCAGGGCGAGCCCCTTCCTGGGAGGAGGGCCGTCGTAGTAGTCTCCGCCCCTGAAGTACGGATCCGCCTCGATCGCATAGACCTGCTCGAAATTGTGGATCCGCTGAAGGATGGTCACCTCGTGCGCGCAGGCGATGGGGATGACGATTTTGACTCTTTCCGGATACCGTGTCGCCATGTTCAGGGCGAGCAGCCCACCGAGAGACCCTCCGATCGTCGCATGGAGGCGATCGATGCCGAGGAAGTCCACCAATCGCATCTGGGCGTCGACGATGTCACAGAGCGATATGCTGGGAAATCGACTGCCGTAAGGCCTCCCGGTGGAGGGGTCGATCGAACGTGGTCCGGTCGAGCCGTAACACCCTCCCAGGTAGTTCGCACACACCACGAAAAAACGTTCCGTGTCCAACGCCTTGCCCGGGCCGATGAAGTCGTCCCACCAACCGACCCTGCACTCCTCTGTCCACAGGTCCTCTACCCCCTTTACCGAAGGGTTGTACCCTGCCGCGTTCTGGCTTCCGGA
>JAQYVQ010000634.1 GCA_030145435.1 Syntrophobacteria bacterium
TGTTTTCTGGTGGGCTTTGGCGCGGGGTGGTGTGTTGTGTTTCTTATGATATGTGGGTGGGCCCCTCCGCCCCCCCCCCCACCCCCCCCCCCCCCCAACACTCCAACCCCAACCACTCCACAGGACCCAACCGCGTAAGCTCTTTCTGAACAACCAAGTGACTGAGTCCTGCCTACCTGGCAGACATTTTCGGTAGGGTCTGGCCACGGTCCCTTGCTCATTCCTTGTCCCCACCCCACGCACTCTACCTTGCGTAGACGGTCAATACGGGGCTGAGCCTCGAGATGTGCAGGAGGCGTGAAAAGGCCTTGGAAGTGCCCGCAACCACCCTGTTCATTCCGGGTTCCCCGGGCCCTTCGGCACCTTCGGTCCACCTCGACAGGAAGCCACCCAGGATGGAATACCGAATTTCGATATCTGGAAAACCGGCTCCCTTCAGGTATTCGGAAAGGGTGTTCTTGGTGAAGTAGTACTGATGCCCCTTGTGGATGAACCCGTACGAGACCCGGGGCATCGAATTCGGCAGAATTCGGCGGGTAAAGAAGTTGAAATGGGGCACGATGATCACGAGGAGCCCTCCGGGCCTGAGAAGGCCCCGGAACTCCCGGAACGTTTGCTTCGGGTTTGAAACGTGCTCGACCGTGTGCCGGGCGACTACAACGTCAAAGACGTCCTCCCCCCGTTCGCTCCGGAGCTCTTCGATGGATGCGTAGACAGGAAGGTCCCTGCCACGCCTCGCGAGCGCGACCGCGGCTTCGTCCGTCTCGACCCCGCAGACCTGGAAACCGGAGCGTCTCGCTTCGGCGAGAAGGCTTCCGGTCCCGCACCCGAAATCCAGGAGCCTCTTTCCGCTGGATCCGGTCTCTCTGCTGATCCGCTCGATTTCCGCACCCAGAACCAACTCGTTCTTCCGATCGTATTCCTCGATAATGGTCGGCGTGTTCTTCTGGAAAGTCAGCCCGCCCCCACAGATCTTCCCAAACTGATACAAAAGGCTTTGCGTGTCTTCCATGTCGAAGTCGAAGACGAGCCCGCAGGACCGGCATTTCGCCAGCCGGATAGAGGGGTCTCTGCGGATGATGCTCTCTTCTCTCACCTCCGCGCCACAGAGGTTGCAGTTGTTGCTGTGCAATTCTCTCTGCGGAACGACAGAGATTTCGAGAAACCGCTCATCCCATCGGGTTGCCTCCGTCGGGCCAACGGCGAGGCGAAGAAGGTAGTCGTTCGTTCCCGCGCTGTAGGGCACGAGAACGTACGCATCGTGCGCAACGGTTTGCCCCGCCTCCAGGCTCAGCTCGACCGGCTTGAAGAAGGGATAGGTTGTCAGGGGCTCGCGGTCGAAGGAGGCCACATCGAACCAGACGAACAGGGACTGCGCTTGCTTCGTGTTGTTCGAAAGCTCGATCGTGGCATGCAGAATATCGCCTCTGTGAACCGCGGGGGATGGGTTGCGGCACTGAACGATCGACACCGGCGGAACCTTCGCTGGATTCACCTCTTGCTCTCCATCATTCGTGCATAGTCTCCGTCGCCCCTATGCGACCGGAATCGGGAATTCGAGGACGAAGCGGGTGCCCTGAGGCTTGTTGTCCCTTACACGGATGTATCCGTTGTGATCTGCAACGATGGTCTTGACGATGGCAAGCCCGAGACCGGTTCCGCCCTTCTTTGTCGACGTGTACGGTTCGAAGATCCTTTCCCGCATGTCCTTCGAGATTCCACTTCCCTCGTCGACCACCTCCAAGACCGCAATGCGCAAGAACGGATCGTAGCGCGTGACCAGGACGATCGGGGCATGCTGTTCGGCAGCATCCATGGCGTTGTCCAGCAGGTTGATGAGGACTCTGCGGATCTGATCCGGATCCAGCAGCAGCCGGGGGAGACTCGGGTCCTCCTCGAAGGTGAACGGAACCAAACGGTGGGCTTGCTGATAGAAGGCGATCACTTCACGGGCGATATGGTTCAAGTCGGAAAACACCGGGTTGGATGCGGGCATGCGCGCAAACTGGGAGAATTCGTTGACCAGGTTCTTCATTTCCTCCACCTGGCGGATGATCGTATTCGTGCATTCCTCGAAGACCTTCCCGTCCTGTCCGAATCGACCCGCGTATCGCTTCTGGAGACGCTGGGCGGACAGCTGGATCGGCGTCAGGGGGTTCTTGATCTCGTGTGCGATCCTCCGGGCCACCTCTCTCCATGCAGCCGCCCGCTGCGCACGAATCAACTCCGAATGATCCTCAAAGACCATGACCACACCCATCCAAGCCCCCTCTTCGTCCTCGAGCATACTGGCCCGGACGAGGAGATTCTTCGGTTCCTGCTGAAGGAGGATGCGAATCTGCCTCGAGAGATTCCTCGATCGTTTCTGATTCACCTCCTCGATCAGTTCACGGGCAGGCTGCATCGCCTCCCCTGCAAAAAGCTCCCGGTAGGATTTCCCGAATACCGACGAGGCGCGGATTCCGAACTGCATCTCCATGAACCGATTCACGGTTTGAATCCGGCCCTCACGGTCCAGGGACATCACACCGGCGCCTATGTTCCTGAGGAGAATCTCCATGTATCTCCGGCGCTGCTCGAGTTCTACGTTGCTCTGGTGGAGGCGCCCCTGCGTCTCCTCGATCTCGACGCCCTTCTTCTTCAGGTCCATGATCATCCGGTTGAACGAGTCCACCAGGATCCCCATTTCATCGTCCGAGGCCGTTTCGATCCGATACGTCAAGTTTCCTGCCGCCACCTCCCGGATGCCCTCTGCAAGGTGTTGGATGGGCGTGGTGATGCCTTTCGCAAGGAAGAACCCGAACCAGGTGGCCGAGAAGAGGATGAGCAGGGTCACCATGATCAAGGCCATGAAGATGACCGACTTGAAGGGGACCTCGTAGAGCGTCATCTGCTTGTGCCGCTCGAGGGATTCCGAGATTTGGGCCATCTTCTCGACCAGGCTTAGATGGACCCGCCGCTGCACGACGAGGACCGCTCCACGCACGGCCCCCTTTTCGGTGAAGTCGATCGGCACCATGGCCTCGATCAACTCCCCTCCACCGCTCTCCCGGATACGGGTTACATCCTGTCCGTCATTGACCTTTTCGATTTCGCTCTTCTCCGGCACGAGGGGCCCGGGAAAGGCCTGATTGAAAGAAGGGTCGACCAGCATCGTTCGGTCCTGCCCGACCAGATAGATCGCATCCAACCGGTACGCAACCTGTTCCAGCCGCAGGAACTCCCTGAGGTTGTCCTTCTCTCCCTCCTCGAGGACCCCTTCCCGCTTCAGGGTCTGCTTGATCTGCTTTGCGAAGAAGAGAATGTCCTCTGCCTGGCCCTTGTAGTAGGCTCGCGCCACGGCGAGCGACCCTTCCAGGGCCCGCTCCACCTCCACGTGGACCCACATCTCGATGCTGCGGGAAATGAACGACCAGGCCACATAGAAGAGGATCCCGGTCGGGACGAGCGACAGCAGCACGAAGGCGGCAACGAGCTTGTTCCGCAATTGGGCACCCAGTATTCGCCTTCGCCGCTCGAAAACCAGCTTGACCACGTTCCTGACAATCAGGAAGATCAGCAGAAGGATCAGGATGATGTTGATGTTGATGATGGAGAAGAACAGGATGCTGTCGTTGAAGGGCAGTGCGGTGCGAAAACGGCCGATCGAGAACTCGATGGAGGTCAACACGAGGAGGACGAACAGAATCAGGAAGATGAAGAAGATTTCCCGCCTTCTCCGCCTCGCGTCTTTGTCGTCGACCTGGGCCTGTATTTTCCCTTCCATGGGTGGGACGGTTCCTTCGAGTGTCGTGTCTCAAGAATAAGCTGCATTGTCGTGTTCTTGGATCGAATTTCTACCCTTATCATGGGGACACGATACTAGGCTACCCTTTTCATTGTTCCTTCGCGAACAAACCGATGCCGTAGACCGCCCTCTGATTCTGCTCTACCCAGATGTTTCCCTTCAGGAGACAGAACTCGACCGAACTGCGTCCCTTCGCCTGGGGAATAGCCCCCAGGGAAGTCCAGAAGGTGTCCTGAGGAAGGGAACCGCCTTCCGTGGTCACGCCTTCCGTGGTCACGCCTTCCGTGGTCACACCTTCCGTGGTCACACCTTCCGTGGTCACGCCTTCCGCAGTTACGTCTTCCGCGCCGGTCGCCTCTGTCGAAATCAAAACCTGCTCGAGCTTCTGCAGAGATCCCTCCACATCCCACGCGGGAATCGAGAGACCGAACTCCTGCGATTTCCCGGGACAGGGAGAAGCAGAAAAGGCACATTCCGGCTCTGTCCACCGAATCTGGTAGGTCTCCTGCCAGCGGCCCCGGCGATCCTGCATGACCGCGAACCGGGCCTTCCCACCCTGCCCGCTCCCCCCCCCCTTCTCCACATACAGAAACTCGCCCCCCGGGCCCCAAACGGCAAAGAGCCTGCCGCCGGGTTCCAGGCCGGCGAAAGGACCCTTTCGCTTTTGCTGGGGGGGATCGATCCAGGCCCAGCGTTGGTAGAAGAGGGTGCCTTCTACCGTCCGGTTGTTGCAGAAGAGCTTGGCAGGCATCCGGCCGTAGCGAATCTCTTCATCCTGGCCGCTCCTCACACGATCCGCAAAGAGCGGGTCCGTGAGCAGAAGGATCTTCCCGGCCTCGGTAGGGACATAGTAGAGGAACTCGTCCTTGTCCGTCGTGAACAACAACTCGTCCTTTGTCGAGGACACCGGGGCCAGGGCCCCCTGTTTGGTCTTCCCCTTCTGGGTGCCCAGGTAGGTCGCGAGGCCGGGCGAAAGGAGCCAGCCATTCATCCGCCATTTTGTCTTGGGCGAAGAAAACAGGCTGGACGAGCGCTGCTTGTTGACGTCAATCACCATACAGACAGGATTTCCCTGGACCGCCGAGAGAAAGACCAGGGCCTCCACAACTGCAGCCCGCGGTGGATCATCCCGGATTGTCTGTTTTTTCGAACATGCACACAACAGAAACAGGACCATCAACAGAAACAACCCCCTCGCCGCCCTTCGTCTCAACCCGCTCGCCATCGAAAGAACCCCTCGCACCGTAGGTTATGGATATTCTATCCCTCGAAAGGATAATCCTTTTTTGACAATCTTGAAAGGGAGGTCCTGGAATCCCATTTCCCGTATCTTCTCTCTCAACCGGGCCTTGTCCTCCGGGTCCACGTAGACAACGACACATCCACCCCCCCCTGCGCCGCACACCTTTGTTCCGATCGCACCCAGCCGTCTCACGGCACTCTCCAGGGAGCGGATCTCACGGGTCATGATCCCGGGGAAGAGCCGCTTCCGCGCCTCCGCCTCCGCTGCCATCGCCTTTCCCACTCCACGGAAGTCGCCCCGTCTGAGCGCTGTAACCATTTCCTGCCCGGCCTCGACGATCTTCCCGAAGAGGCGGTGCACTTTCCGGTCTCCGTCCAGATGCCTCTTGAACACCTCCCAGTTGTTCGTGCCCGAGTGGCGGGAAGTGCCTGTATACACGAGGAGGAGTCTCTTTTCCAGTTCACCCGGGAGGACCGGGAGGGATTCCCGCAAGACCTCCCCCGGCTTCCACCACAGGGCCTGTACGCCGCCCCAGAGAGCCGGATAGTAGTCCTGCATGCCCGCAGGAACCTTGATCAGACACGTCTCGATGTCCCTCACCAATGCGAGGAACCGGTCTCGCCGTATCCGCTGCTTTCCACTCCTCATCAAGGCGCCGCAAAAGGCGACCAACAGTGCGGAGGACCCGGCCAACCCGGCGCCCCTAGGAACATCCGACGCAAACTCGATACGCAACCCCTGCTTCACGGAAAAATGACGAAGCGCCTGCGCAAAGAGCTCGTATCCTGAGTGGCCGGAAATCTTCCCCGGCGTCTTCCATTCCAACGTTCGGTTGACATTCTGATCGGTCAGGCGGATGACGGATTTCTTCGCAGGCACCACCCGAACCCGCACGCACAGATCGATGGCCGCGTTGACGGTGACCGCTTCCGGATGAAAGAGGTAAAGCGGCCAGAGGTCCACCGTTCCCCCTGCCAGATCGATCCGCGTCGGCGCCCTCGCCTCCACGGCCTGCTCCAACCTCATCGACACGGTCTCCTCCTAAGAGGCTGTTGAAAAAGTCCCATCTGCGGCGTTCGGCTTCATCCCTCGTCATTCAACGTACAGGAAGTACGCCTCATTCCTCGGGATTTCGCCTGCCTTGCATCTGGAACTTTTTGAACAGCCTCCAAGCCACTTTTTCAACGGGCTGCTAAG
>JAQYVQ010000074.1 GCA_030145435.1 Syntrophobacteria bacterium
GCCCCCGTCCACACACTTCTTGGCTGCTGCCGAACCGCTGGGTCCCGCGCCGACGACCAGTACGTCAAACTTCTGCATGGTGCCTCCTCATTGTTTTGAAGCAACGATTCTCATCATGGGACGGCCGGAGGGAAATTACTATAATCGAATAATACAGGATTCGAAATATAAGAAATCAATACCAATCTACCCCGGGGTTGTCAAGGGATTATGGGACAGGGATCCCCACGGGGAAGGCTTTATGGTCGGATTGCGGGGAAGTTTTGTGTTGACACGTTTGCTACGAAATTGGTATTTTTTGATATTAGAAATTTCTCAAGAACCGAAGAGTGGCTGAGAATACGCGCCTTGGAGGAGTTGAAAGTGAGGATTCTGGACGATTCGATCCTTCGGGATCGTTACGAGGTTGTGGTCGTTGGCTCGGGTATCGGGGGTCTGACTGCAGGGGCTCTGCTGGCCAAGAGGGGGGTCAATACGCTCGTTGTCGAACATCATTATCTGCCTGGGGGCGCCTGTACGACCATGCGTCGCGAGGGGATTACCTTCGATGTGGGCGTGGCCATGATGTTCGGTTTCGGGGAGACAGGTTTCAACCCCCATCGTTTCGTGATGAACGAGATCGAGGAAGAGATCGACGTCATTCCCCACGAATGCCTCTACCGGATGAAGATCATGGGGAGGGAACTCACCTTCTGGCGGGATTTCGAACGTTACTTCGAGGAGTTGGTGGCCCTGTTTCCTCATCAGAAGAAGGAGTTGCGCAGCCTGTACGACCACTTCTACAAGTTGTATGAAAACATGATTTTGAAGAATGAAATGGTTGCGCCGCCAACAGAATTGTCCAGGAAGGAGAGCCTGAAGAATTTTCTGAAGAATCCCCTGGGCATGATGCAAGTCCTGCCGCTCATGTTCAAGAACACGGAAAGCATCGTAAAGAAGTTCATTAAAGATCCGGAGGTCTTGGCATTCTTCAACATGCTCACCTGTACCTACTGCTACTGTGATGCGAAAGAGACCCCGGCCATTCTCTCCGGCGCCTTGTTCTGCGACAACCACGAAGGTGGAGCTTTCTATCCCTCCGGTTCGCCCCAGATGCTCTCAAACAAGCTGGAACGGGCCATAGAAAAACATGGCGGGCAGATGCTCTACCGTCGTCTGGTGGATGAGATCCTGATCGAGAACGGAGAGGCCTATGGGGTACGGCTCGCCGACGGCACGGAGATCCTGGCCGACCGGGTGGTGGCGAACGCCACGATTTGGAATCTGTACGGAAAACTCGTGAAGCCGAGGCACATCAAACCCGAACGAATGGTCTGGGCTCAGGGCTTTGTGCCCACCTTCGGGAGCCTGGTCCTTTACCTCGGGGTGGATGCGGAAGCCGTCCCGGAGGGCACCCCCCCGATCCTGATGTTTGTGGAAGACATGTACAATATCACCGGGAACGATATTACGGTGTACGTCTCTTCCCTGGACGATCCAACCTTGTGCCCACCCGGTACGCATTCGATTACCGTAGTCCAGCCCTCCATGGTCGAATGGCCTCGGCCCTCTGACCCGGAATACAGGTCTGAGAAATATCAGCGTTTGAAACAAGAAGAAGCGGACAAGCTGCTCGATCAGGTGGAAAAACATTTCCCGGATCTACGGAAGCATATCCGGGTGATGGATGTAGGCACCCCTAGCACGATAGAGCGCTTTACCCTCAAGAATTGGGGAGCTGTCGGCGGGCCCAAAATGATGATGGGGCAGCACATGATGAAACGCCTCCATGCTCGGAGCGAGTGGAAGAACCTCTACTCGTGCGGTGATTCCACGGTCATGGGAATAGGAATCCCGGCCACGACGGTGTCGGGGGTAGGCGCCGCAAATGTGGTCCTGCGCGACCTGGGGCTCGAGGAATATGCGCCCCGATCCTTTGCCAGGGAGTACATCCGTTATGTGAAAGGAAACCCCTGGACCCCGGCACCCGACCCGTCGGAGCCGATCACCGAAGATTCGGCCAGGAGAATTGCAAAGGAATGCCAGCACTGCGAAAACCCTTCCTGCCAGGATGCCTGCCCGGCAAGGATCGAAACGAGCTATTTCGCGCGCCGTATAGAAGCCGGTAATTTCGAGGGGGCTGCCCGTGTACTGAGAGAGGTGAATCCGCTGTCCGAGGTCTGCGGTGTGATCTGCCCAGCGGAGCGATTCTGTGAAAAGAACTGCAGCCGCCTGGATTTTGACGACAAGCCGGTACGGATCAAGGACCTGCACGGCTGGGTCTGCGGTCACGTTTCAAGATCGCGAGGATGGGACCGCTGGATACCCGCACAAAACGGTCCCAAGGTGGCGGTGGTCGGCGCCGGCCCCGCAGGCCTTACGTGTGCCCACTATCTGGCCCGACTCGGCTATCGGGTGGACATGATGGACAAGGCATCGAGGCCCGGCGGGATGCTGAACCACGCGATCCCTGCCTTCCGGTTGGGGGACGATGTTGTGGAGAGGGAAATCGAGGGATTGACCGTTCCCGGAATGAGGTTCAATGGGGGCAAGACTTTGGGAGAAGACTTCTCCGTTGAGGACCTGGAGGGGGATTATCAAGCCGTGTTCCTGGCCCCGGGGTTGTGGTCAGGGCAGCAACTGGAGATAGCTGGGGCGAACAAAGCAGAAACGACCGATGCCCTGGGTTTTCTCAAAGACTGCCGGACATCCGGAACGGCAAGGGTTGGGAAGAAGGTTCTGGTTATCGGAGGAGGCAGCGTGGCGTCGGATGCGGCTCTGTCGGCCAAGCATTTTGGCGCTGCCGAGGTTACGTTGATCTGCCTCGAGGCCCCAGAAGAGATGCCCTGTCTAGAGATTGAAATCGATGAGATGAAGCGCAGAGCCATCCGAATCGAAAACGGATGGGCCCCCAAGGAGTTTGCCTCCGGATCAAAGATGTCCTTCCGTTCCTGCACGGCCGTGTTCGATGATCAAGGACAATTCCAGCCCGTATTCAACGAGTCCAAGACCATGGAGATCGATTTCGACGAAGTGATTGTGGCAGTGGG
>JAQYVQ010000078.1 GCA_030145435.1 Syntrophobacteria bacterium
TCCCGCGATCCTGATCAGCTGATTGGGGTCGTCCAGCGATTGATCTATCTTGACCTCCTCCGTCCCGAACTTTAGCTGCAGAGCTGCGAATACGCGTTTCAGCAAGCCGCGATGATGTTCGTCATTGGGGAGGTGAGGAAGTCTGAAGATGAGCACAGCCCCGTTTCCCGTGGAGCCTCGGTACGGCTTCGGGAAGCCCTCTTTTGTCAGCGCCTCTTCCATCTCTTCAGCCAGGGCGAGCGCTGCCTCATGTTGTTCTTTGGTGGAGTTCGTTCCAGAAAGCCTCTCCGGATCCAAGTCGATCGCGAGGTTCTCGTAGCGGCGGACGGATTCCGCCTTGACTCCGGGTATCCCTGCTTTGAATCTGGAATTGGCCCGGGAGAGATGTTCGGGAGGCACCGGGTTGAGCGTTACGTAGATTCCGGATAGGTTCACCCCGTCTTGGTCGATGGTGATTATTTTGTTGGCGGCCTCGGCTTTATCGTGAAAGAACCCGATTATCGCCCCCTGACTTGACCCAACCCAATGATCAGAAAAGGGCTTTTCAGGCTTGAGGAGGGAGACCTGAAAAACGCTCTCATCCTCCGGATGGAGGAAGTCGAGAAAATCTCTCGCCTGCTTCTTCAACTCTGTCGCACGCCCAGCCATAGCGGGTTTCCCCCAATCGTTTATCTGGGGCCGCGCCTCAATCTCGCTCAGGATCGATCCTGCGGGCCTCAAGGTACGCCCGGAGATCAGCCAATTTGTAGATGATCCTTTTAGGGGAGAGGCGGATGTAAGGCGGCCCAGCCCGCAAGGATCGCTGATTCTGAAGAGTTCCGGGGGCCAGCCCAAGAAACTCGGCCGCCCGCTTCGTGTCCACGTATTCCACCAATGCGTTCTTTGAAGCCATACCATCTCCTCCCATTTCCGTTGTTCTACTCCCTAGGTTTCATAAAGGTTAACAGAATGACGGGGAGGAGTCAAGCAAAATCAAACACTATGATACCATAGGTAACGTTCTTTGTCAAGGTTTGAGCCAAGCCCTTGACGGTCCTAACGAATCTTCCTCAGCGGATAAAAGCGGATAAAGGTGTGTTATTCTGTAGGCCAGAGTTGACAGGTCAGAGAACCTCGGTCTATCGTCGCTCGAGTGAGAAAACTGGGAAAATTAGGAACGGTGGGAGAGAAAGAATGAAGCCAATCCTAACCTCGAGGGACGTCGCCCACATTCTGGACATGAGCCCAGACGATGTGATCGAGCTTGTAAGGAGGGGGAAGTTGAAGGCAACGAAGAAGGGCCGCCGGTGGCACTACCGGGAGGAGGACGTCAAGGCCTATCAACGTGAGGCGATCGCAGCGGAAGAGAAGAAGCAAGCCTCGGCGTGAGCCCCGTGATAGGCAGCGAACTGGATAACGACTATCCGTTGTGTAGAAATCTAGTGGTAACGAGTTCTGGAAAGGAGAGTGTTGATGAGGAGTGCTTACTGTGTATCAATGGCTGTGCTCTCTATCGCCATTGCCTTCCCCCTGGCTCTTCAGGCGGCCGACCAGATACCCACGGCTGCACCCATGACCACTGATATAGCCGGTCGTTCTAGCACTCTCGCTATGCCTTCGGTCTATCGCCTGCAGTGCCCAGACACGAAGCTTGGGGGCACGGCCTTCCTGCACAAGAGCGGCAAGCTGATTACCGCTGCTCACGTTGTTGAGGGTGCGAGCGCTTCGAACATGGTCATTCGCGGTGTCCAAGGCCCCCCAATCCGTGTGAAGTCCGTAGTCACAGATAAAGATCTAGACTTGGCCCTCCTAACTCCCACGAACACAATCAAGGAACCGGCCCTAGACATCACTTCAAAAGTGGGCTTCTCGGTTGGGATGCAGGTTTCCACGTGGGGCTATCCTGCGGGATACCGGGGGCCGACACCCTTGCTTGTCTCAGGCTACCTCTCCGGTGTCGATGTGCAGAAAGCCCCTAGCGGGAAACCTGGCTTGCGCTGGGTCGTCAATGCCGCATTCAATAGTGGCAATTCCGGCGGTCCACTTGTTGACATAGAGACAGGCCAGGTCATCGGCGTTGTGTCCAGCAAGCTTGCCCCCCTTCCTCCTGACGTGGAGAAAGCGCTCAATGCGCTCAAGAACCAGAAATCGGGATTTGGGTTCACGAAGACGAAGAGCGATGGAACGACCGAACACATGTCACAAGCACAGGTTATCGAGGGCGTCCTGCAGTACCTCAGAAGTCAAACTCAACTGGTCATCGGATACGCCGTCATGAGCCAAGATCTCCAGAAGTTCTTGAAGGCCCAGGGCGTCGATCCCTAATGTAAAAAGGGAGGATTTCTCCTCCTTCTGAACGTCCCCGGCATTTCCCCGGCAGCTTCTTTCTCTCGTCCCCATTCTCCCATTAGGGTTTTCGGATGTACAGTTTCTTCTCGATGCATCTGGAGCAGACGAAGAGAGAGGGAAAAAACGTAATGATTCCGGGGTGCCGGGGATGCTGCCGGGGACGCCCATTTCAGACATAAGAAAAGGGGTTAAGCTTTTCGCCTAACCCCTTGATTTTGTTTGGTAGCGGGGGGTGGATTTGAACCACCGACCTCCGGGTTATGAGCCCGACGAGCTACCTGGCTGCTCTACCCCGCGACACTAACGGCTAACCCAACCATCCTATAATCGTCTCTTTCTCTTGTCAACCCCTCTCACTGCGGCTTGTGCCACTGCGGCTTGCAGCTTCTCGACTTCATCCGGCCGCAGCTTCCGGTAGGCGCCCGGGGGCAGTCCCTCGAGGGCCAGAGGGCCGAGGGCCACACGCCTGAGCTTCAGCACCTGGTATCGAAATAGCTCGAGCATACGCTTGACCTGCCGGTTCCTGCCTTCGTACAGGGTCATGCGCAGCCAACTGTTTCTCTCACCCCTTTTCAGGAACGAGACCCCCGCCGTAGCGGTCTTCTTCCCGTCTAGGACAACTCCGCTCCTCAGTCGGTCGATCACCTTCTTGTCCGGGACTCCCTTGACCTTCACGTGATAGACCTTCCTGACGTGATACCGGGGATGAATAATCCGGTTGGCCAGCTCTCCGTCATTGGTGCAGACAAGAAGCCCCTCCGCGTCAAAATCCAGACGCCCCACAGGGTATGGCTTGCCCTTGACGTTGAGCAGGAGGTCGCCGACGCAGGGTCGGCGGCGAGGGTCCTCCATGGTGCAGAGCACGTTCCTCGGTTTGTTCAAAAGGAGGTATACCGGAGCGGAGGGCTTGACTCGCTTGCCGTCTACCTTGACCGCATCTCTCTTCGGGTCCACATTCGTGCCCGGGTCGAGCACGGCCTTCCCGTTCAGGGTCACACGGCCTTCACGAATCAGCTCCTCCGCGTGCCGCCGGGACGCGGTCCCGGTCCTTGCCAGGAAACGGGCGAGTCTCTCTTCGGA
This sequence comes from Syntrophobacteria bacterium, assembly GCA_030145435.1. GTDB lineage: Bacteria > Desulfobacterota > DSWW01 > DSWW01 > DSWW01 > S015-6. The sequence goes on from JAQYVQ010000078.1 coordinate 3,409, forward strand.
AACAATCGGGTCAGCCTTCATCGGGGTTGTCCCCCGCCTTCTTGGTCGCTTCTTCCCCTTCCGCCGGCTCGGTCTGGCCGGTCTCTTCTTCCTCCTCCACGTCCGCCTCGTAGAGTTCCAGCCGGGTCTTGGTACTCTGCAGGATCTCATCCAGCTCTCCCGGCGTTATTTCCTCATCGCCGAGCGGCTCCTCATCCTCCGACCACTCGCCCTCGTCGTCGGAGTCGCTTTCGTCCTCGTCGTCGTCCTCGTACTCATCTTCGTCGCCTTCATCTTCACCGGAAGCAGGCGAAGCTTCGTCGTCGGCTTCCGCAGGGCCCTCTTCGCCTGACGCGCCATCCTCTTCCACAGCCTCTTCCCCTTGTGCCCCCTCCATGCCTTCTGCGCTCCCCTCTTCCGGACTCCCGGGCCCCTCTTCGGCCGTTTCGACCATGTCCTTGATCTCTCTCAGGGTGGGCAGGTCCTTCAGGTTCTTGAGCCCAAAGAGTTCGAGGAACTCATGGGTGGTACCGTACAGGATCGGTCGTCCGGGGACCTCTTTCCTGCCCAGGATGCGGAGCAGCCCTCTCTCCAGGAGAGTGCCCAGGACAGCCCCGCTGTCCACCCCTCGAATCGATTCCGCCTCCGCCCTGGTCACGGGCTGGCGATAGGCCACGATCGCGAGTGTCTCGAGGGCGGCCCGGCTCAGCCGCGCGAACTTCTGTTGCTGAAGCTTTCCGAGCCACGGGGCGAACTCGACCCGGGTCCGGAACTGATAGCCGTTGGCCACCTCGACGATCTCGAGGGCCGCTCCCCTCTCCTCGTAATCCTGCCCGAGCTCGGCCAGGAGCTCCTTCAGCTTCTTCTTGGGGCAATCGGGCAATACCCCGGCCATCTTGTCGAGCGAGATCGGCTGTTCGGACACGAAGATCAGCGCTTCCAGAATCGGCTTGAGCTTGCTCGCGTCCGCCTGGGGCCGACCTGCCCTCTTCTCCCGTTCCGGCTCCGGAACGGACTCCTCGTCCGAGCCATCCCGTTCCTCGGCTTCCGGAAGGTCGTCGGGTTGTTCTTCTTCCGCCTGCTCCAGCACGACGACCGCGGGCTCGTCCGGGGTGCCTTCCTGTTCGTCGGATTCCCGAAGGTCGGCAGATTGTCCTTCTTCCGCCTGCTCCATCTCGACGACCACGGGCTCGTCCTGGGTGCCTTCCTGCTCGTCGGATTCGGGAGCGAGATCGTTTTCGGTCTTTTCGTCAGGGTTCACGGCTTTTCAGGGTCTCCTTCAATTTTTCCCTTTGATCGTTCTCATCGGACAGCACTCTCACTTGCACAGCCCCGAAGGCCTCGAACTGGTACGCCCGGATCAAACGCAGGCGAACAAGCTCGAGGATCGAAAGAAACGTAACGATGATCCCCTCGCGCGAGGGAAGTCCGTCGAAGAGATCCTCGAAGGGCAGCGATCGCTTCGCCGTCACGAGGTCCAGGACCTCGACGATACGGTCCACGAGGCGGATGCGCTCCGGCATCACCTCGTGGAGGGTCTCTTTCGGGGCCTGTTCTATGACCTTCTGGAACGCGTCCAGGAGGTCGAAGAGGCTCGCCTTCAGGATGGGCGGCTCCTCTTCGAATCCCTCCCCGTCGGTCGGGAGCTGGACCTTGAACACGTCCCGGTTCAGCAACTCCCTCTCCCCCAGGGCCTGCCCGACCTCCTTGTACCGCTGGTATTCGATGAGCCTTAGGCGGAGTGCCTCGAGCGACTCGAATTCATCCTCGTCGTCGTCCTCCACCTCTGCCGGGGAGGGCAAGAGCATCTTGGACTTGTGATAGGCCAGGGTAGCGGCCATGACGAGAAAGTCTCCAACCCCATCCAGGTTCAACGACTCCAACACGCTCACGTAATCCAGGTACTTGCTGGCGATCTCCGCCACCGGAACGTTGTAGATGTCGAGCTCGTTCTTGCGTATCAAGTGCAGCAAGAGATCGAGAGGACCTTCAAAGTCCTGCAGTTTCACCTGGTATGTCATCGATTCTCTGATTCCGTGAACATCTGCGAACCGGACGGCGACCCGCGTAAGGTCGCGCCTACATCCCTAGCAGGGTCCTCGTCAACAACGACATGAAGCGCCATAGATAGCTCATAACGCCGAAGGGATTGAGGAAGATCAGTCCCACAACTAGGAACATGCCGTAAGGCTCGACACGACTGACCAGGATGGCCTGCTCCCTTGGAAGGAGCCCCACGAGGATCCGGCCTCCGTCAAGGGGCGGAATGGGTATCAGGTTGAACAGGGCCAGCAGCACGTTTATGGCTACGCTGAACTCGGCCAGGCCTTTGAAATAGCCCAAAAACGTATAGGTCGACGGCGGAAGCATCTGCGCGAGGAAGAGTATCAGCTGATAAAAGATGCCGCTCACAGCAGCCAGGGCGAGATTGGTGAGGGGGCCTGCCGCGGCGACCCAGACCATGTCTTTTTTCGGGTTCCGGAGGCGGAAGAAGTTCACCGGCACCGGCTTTGCCCAACCGAAAAGGAAGGGCGCCTTGGTCAGGAAGAGCAGCGCAGGGACGAGCACCGAACCGAAGGGGTCGATGTGGGCAATCGGGTTCAAGGTCAGGCGGCCCTGCAGCTTTGCGGTGGGATCCCCCAGCCGGTAGGCGGCATATCCGTGCATGGCCTCGTGAAAGGTGATGGCCAGGAGGAGCGGCGGAACCGCGATCGCCAGTTTCTGCAGGTCCATGGGACAACACTTTCTGCCGTAAAACGCCGGCATGCGCGTAAATCTTGCGAAAAACCAAAAGCCGCATATTGCACGAAGCCTTTGGCTGCGAGCAATTTGCGGGTTAAGGATCTGTAGCAGATGGTCTTGAGTCTTGTCAATGAGACTCGGGCGGGCCTTCCTGAGGGGGGAAGTGCCGGACGATCCACTCCTTCTCCGTATCCCGATCCGTCACGAGGCCGTTGAGCCTCGCATCCATTACTTTCTCGAGGATCTCCCTGTACTGAGGGCCGGGTTCGTAGCCCATCTCCGCCAGGTCCTTGCCCGTCACGGAGACCCTTACGGAACGAAGCTTCGTGATGTACAGCGAGATCGCCTTCCGGGCCTTCTCTCGCGAGGTCTTGGTCATCAGGAAGAGGAGGACCTCGATCGGCAGGGGGTACAGCCAATGGTAGATCCGGCCCGGGTTCAGGTCACTCGGTCCCAAGACCATCTGCTTCAGGACGTTCTCGCCCTCCCCCTTCGCTTTCAATACATGGGTCGTCTTCTTGCCCACGATGGAGAGCCGCTTCCTGACCGTCTCCACGGCCTGATCGTCCAGGAGGGCGAGCAGGCAGAGGAGGTTGAACAGCCACTCCTCCCATGGGATGTCCAGGTAGAGGAACCGGAACCAGGACGATACCTGCCGGGCATTCTCCAGGATCGTGCGGACCCGCTTGCTGAGGATCAGATCCGGATGGATGACCCGCAGCAGGTCGAGTTCCTGCATCCTCTCCAGGATTTCCTTGGGCCGCTCTTCCTTGAGGATGAGCTTGAGTTCTCCAAGGAGCCTTCTCCCATTGAGCTGTTCGGGCAACCCCATCTGAATCGCGTTCTGCATCAGCGTGCGGGTCTGGGGGCCCAGGGAGAAACCGAACCGTTCGGAAAAGCGCAAAGCCCTATAGATCCTCGTGGGGTCTTCGATGAAACTCAGGTTCTGGATGATGCGGACCACCTTGTCCTTGATGTCCTTTTCCCCGCCGAAGAAGTCCACCAGCTCCCCGAAACGCGCCGGATCGAGACGGACCGCCAGCGTGTTCATGGTGAAGTCTCTGCGGTAGAGGTCGAGTTTCAGGGAACTCCATTCCACGTTCGGCAGGGAGGCCGGCTTCTCGTAGTACTCCAACCGGGCCGTGGCCACATCGAGCTGGAACCCGTCGGGGAAGACCACCCGGGCGGTTCCGAAGCGCTCGTGGCTACGCTTTCGTGCCTCGTACCGCTCACAAATCTTCTGGGCGAATTCGAGCCCGTCTCCTTCCACGACGATGTCGATGTCAAGATTGTCCCTGCGCATCAGGCAATCGCGCACCACCCCCCCGACCAGGTACGCGTGCATCCCGAGCGACTCTGCAATCTCCCCGAACTCCTTGAGCAGTTCGAACGCGTGTGCAGGGAGCCTCTCGCGCATCAGGCGTGCCACCCGCCTCTCGCGGCCCGTGTCGGACGGTTCTTCCGCCAGGGGATCCCTGTGCGCCGTCGGCAGGGAACTGGCGATGCTGCGCAACAGATCCGTGCGCGAGAGCACACCCACCAGCCTTTCCTCGTCCAGCACGGGGATGAAACGCTGAACGCCCCTCAGGAGCAGGTCCTGGGCCTGCCGCAACGGGTCGTCCGGGGACAGGGTGACAAAATCCGAGCTCATGATCTCGCTGACCTTGTTCTTCTTCAGCCCGTGATAGCACGCCTTCTCCACGACCTGGCGCGTGAGAATGCCTCGCACCAGCTCTCCCTCTAGGACGGGCAGGCTGTTGATGTTGTACCGATTGAGGGTTTCCGCCGCCACCGCGATCGTGTCGTCCACGCGCATGGACTTCACCGGAAAGGTCATGTGGTCCCGAACCTTCTCCTTTTCATCCCGCGGCTTCAGGTGCTCGCTCAGCAGGGCAAGCAGGTGCTCGCGGATCTGGAACAGGGTCAGGTCCTTGACCGTTGCCGATGCCGCGCTGGGATGACCGCCCCCTCCGAAATCTCTCGCAATCGCCCCCACGTCCACCTCGGGGATCCTGCTTCTCGCAACGAAGAAGATCCGGTTCTCCATGCGGGCAAGCACGAACAGAACGTTCAGGTTCTCCATGTCCTTGAGCTTGTGGACCAGGACGGCCAGGTCGCCCACGTATCCGTCGGCGCTCGCCTCGGCAACGTTCACTTCGATCCCGTGCACGGTGTAGACCTTGCGGGTCTGAATCAGCTCGTTCAGAATCCCGACCTGCTCCTGCGTGAACTCGGGAGTGATCAGATTCGAGACCGCGTTCAGGTCGGCCCCGCACTCGAGGAGATAGGCGGCCGCCTGCAGGTCGTTCACGGTAGTGGAAGAAAAGGTCAGGCTCCCAGTGTCTTCGTAGATCCCAAGCATGAGGACCGTGGCCTCTTCCGGCGCGAGGGAGATCGATCGTTCCTGCAGCAGCTCCACCATCAGGGTAACGCTGGCGCCGTAAGGCTTGTAGACCTCCACATCGCCCTGAATGTCACGGCCCGTGGGCGGGTGATGATCGTATACGTGGACCTCCACATTCGGATCGTCCACCAACTGCTGAAACCGGCCGATGCGGTCCCACTGCCGGATGTCGACGAGGATGAGCCGGGTGACGCTCGCCATGTCGATCCCCTTGAGTTTCTCGAAGGGGACCGTGTAAAGCACGCTCTCCAGGAAGAATCTCCGGAGGCTCTTCTCTTGCGAACCTGGAAAGACCAGGACCGCATTCGGGTAGAGCTTCTTCGCGGCGAGCATCGATCCCAGAGAATCGAAGTCCGCATTGATGTGCGTGGTGATGACTTCCATGCCTGTCCCCTCTAGAACCTATGGGTCACTTGGCTCGGGGATGGTGGCGCTGATAGATCTGCTTCAACTTCTCCCGGTTCAGATGCGTATAGATCTGTGTCGTCGAGATGCTCGCGTGCCCGAGCATGAGTTGCACGGACCGCAGATCAGCCCCTCTCTCCAGCAGGTGCGTGGCAAAAGAATGACGCAGAACGTGGGGGGTGACGGGCGAAGAGATGCCCGCCTGGAGCGCGTACCGGTTAAGGAGTTTCCACACCCCCTGCCGGCTCAGTCCCCTTCCGGACCTGTTCAGGAACACGTGTCGGGCCCTCGCGGTCTTGTCCAGCGCGGGCCGGACAGCGCTCAGGTATTCCTTGATTTTCTCCAGGGCCACCTCGCCGACCGGCACGAGCCTCTCCTTTTTCCCCTTGCCGTAGGCAACGACGTAGCCCACTTCCAGGTTCAGATCTTGCAACCTCAATGCCAATAGCTCGGACACGCGAAGGCCCGTGGCATACAGGAGCTCCAGCATGGCCTGATTCCGGACCCCGAGAGGCTCGGTCGGATCGGGCTGGGCCAGGAGGCGTTCCACCTCGTCCAGCGAGAGGTTCTTGGGCAGGGGGGACCCGAGACGCGGGACCTCGAGCAACTCGGTCGGGTCCTCGTCCATGTATCCTTCCTTCTGCAGAAAGCGGAACAGGCCCCGGAGGCTGCTCGCCTTCCGCCGCACAGACCGGGCCGACATGCCTGCCTGCCCCTTCCCGAGAAAGTAGAAGCGAAGGTCCTCGTCCCGAACTTCGCGCACGGGCCTCCCGAGGGTCTCGTCCACCCATTGGATGAACTCGGCGAGGTCCCGGCTGTATGCCTCGAGCGTGTTCCGGGCGAGGCCCTTTTCCACGCGCAGGTAATCGAGGTAGGCGTCCAGCAGTTCGTTCACCTTCCTATCGTCGGTGGGCAAGAGGCTTCATCCCTTCTTGAGGAGCCGTTCCTGAAGCTCCTGCAACTTGTTCAACGCCTCCAGGGGCGTCATATCGTGGAGATTCAACCCCAGGATGTCCTCTGCTATCGGGTGGGCGGCAGGAAAGAGAGAAGGCTGCTCCTCCTCGTGCTGCCCCCGAGCCTTCTGGGACGGAGCCAGCCGGGGTTGTCCCGCATCGTCCCTCTGGCCGGACTCCAGGTTCTCGAGAATTTCCCTCGCCCTCTGGATCACCTGGGTCGGCACGCCCGCAAGGCGAGCCACCTGGATTCCGTAGCTGTGGCTCGAGGACCCTTCCATGACCTTCCGGAGAAACAGAATGTTCTCTCCCCACTCCTTGACCGAAACGTGACAGTTCTTGATGGTCGGGTACAGGGCGGCCAGCTCGGCCAGCTCGTGGTAATGGGTGGCAAAGAGGGTGCGGGCGTGAACCTGGTGATCGATAAACTCCGCGATGGCCCAGGCAATGCTGACGCCGTCGAACGTGGACGTGCCCCGGCCGACTTCGTCGAGAAGGATCAGGCTTCTCGACGTGGCCTTTTCCAGGATGTGGGCCGCCTCCTTCATCTCCACCATGAAGGTGGACTGTCCGCGCACCAGGTTGTCCATGGCGCCCACGCGGGTGAAGATCCGGTCCACCAGGCCCACCCTTGCGGAACCGGCCGGCACGAAGCTCCCCATCTGGGCCATCAGCACGATCAGGGCAAGCTGCCGCATGTAGGTCGACTTGCCGGCCATGTTAGGGCCCGTGATGATGACCATCCGGTTGTTCTTCCCGTCCATGTAGGCATCGTTCGGGACGAACCGCTCCTCCAGGGGCATCTGCTCGATGACCGGGTGCCTGCCTTCCCAGACGACGAGCTCGTCGGTCATCGAAATCTCAGGCCGCGTGTAGTTGTTCCGGACCGCCACTTCCGCCAGGCAGGTGAACACGTCGAGTTCGGCCACCGATTGGGCGGTCGTGCGGATTCGCAGGGATTGCTCGGCAACCCGCGTTCGGATCTCCTGAAAGAGGTCGTACTCGAGGTTCTGTGCCCTGTCCTCGGCTCCGACCACCTTCTGCTCGTATTCCTTCAGGGCTGGGGTTGTGAACCGCTCGGCGTTGGCCAGGGTCTGCTTCCGATCGTAGTCCTCGGGGACGGATGCAAGGTTCGCCTTTGTCACCTCGATGTAATAGCCGAAGACCCTGTTGTAGCGCACCTTGAGCGAGTTGATGCCCGTTCTCTCCCGCTCCTCGGCCTCGAGGGCCGCGATCCATCTCTTCCCGTCCCGGGACGCCGCCTTCAGGTCGTCCAGCTCCGCATTGTAGCCTTCGCGGAAGATCCCTCCCTCCCGCACCGTAACAGGGGGCTCGTCCTGCAGGGCACGGTCCAGGAGGCCGACCACGTCCTCCATCGGCTCGATGCGTCTTCGGACGTCCTGAAGGGCCTCGGCGCCCAGGTTCTCGAGGCGGCCGTGGATCTTCGGCAGCCTGGCCAGGGACTCGCGCAGGCCGACCAGGTCCCGCGGGTTGGCGATGCCGAGGCTGATCCGGCTGTTCAGGCGCTCCAGGTCCTGGACTTCCTTCAGGGTGTCCCGGAGTGCGGCTCGTTCGATCTCGTGCGATGTCAGTTCGTCGACCGCGTCAAGCCTTCTCTGAATCCTGGCGGCCTGCAAGAGGGGGTACTGCACCCACCTCCTGAGAAGCCTGGCCCCCATGGCCGTCTGGGTGAGATCCAGAACCCCGAGGAGGCTGTTCTTTTTCGACCGATCCATCCAGGTCTGGACGATCTCGAGGTTCCTCAGGGCCGAGTCGTCGAGGATCATGTAATCCTGTATCTCGTACCTGGTGATCCCGTGGAGATGCCCGGGGAGCTGTTTCTGGGTCTCCTGAAGATAGCCGAGCAGGGCCCCGGCAGCACAGAGCGCCTTGCGGGACCCGTCCGTGATCATCTGCTGGATTCGCTCCGGCCCGAACTGCTGCTCGAGCATGGCACAGGCCGAATCGAAGGAGAAATGGGAGGACGCCCAGGGGTTCCACAAGGGGGGCTGCCTGCCCCCGTAGATAGGCTCGAGGGTCTTTTTACGGTCCAGGTTATCCGGCAGGAGCACCTCCCGGGCATCGATCCTGAGGATTTCGTCCTCCATCGTTGAGAAGTCCTCGGTTTCGGCGATGCAAAAATCCCCGGTCGAGATGTCCACATAGGCCAGGCCGTATCGGCTCCCCTCCTGCGGATCGGGCGGTGCAAGGCAAAGGAGGAAGTTGTTGTGATCCGCTTCGAGATTCTCGGCCTCGAGCACCAGTCCGGGGGTGACCACCCGTGTGACCTCCCTGCGCACGATCCCCTTGGCCTGGCGCGGGTCTTCGACCTGGTCGCAGATCGCCACCTTGTACCCCTTGGAGATCAGCCTGGAGATGTATCCTGACGCGGCATGGTAGGGAACGCCGCAGAGGGGGATCTTGTCCGGGGAATTCTTGTTCCTGCTCGTCAGGGTGATGTCAAGTTCCCGCGACGCGACTTCCGCATCCTCGAAGAACATCTCGTAGAAGTCCCCAAGCCTAAAAAACAGAATCGCATCAGGGTATTGCCCCTTGATCTGCAAGTATTGTCTCATCATGGGCGATCGTTCATTCACGGGCAAATTCCTTCAGAGCCCCTGCGTTCTCCTGTCCCCAGGTTTGTACATCATTTTGCTTGATGCTTGCAACACGGAGAGGCAAACAACTCCCTCCCAAAAGAAAAATGAAAAATCCAGGAATCGCCCCTTGACACATCGCGTCAAATGCTTATCTTGTTCTTGACACACGGCGTCATAATTGGTAGAGTCATTGATAACGCACCGCATCATTGAAGGGTTTCAGCAATTCTGCATAAGGGGCAAGGCCCCGGAAAGGAGACTATCATGCAGGCAAACACAGGAGCACACAGGCATGTCTTCGAGGGCTTTCACGTCGACTGGAATCAGCTGCGCACTTGGAGAGAGAAGACCATGACCAAAGAGAGGTTCGCCGAAATCGCACTGCTCGCATCGACGGCAACGGTATTGGGATATATCGTCTGGTGGGCTGCGAAGGCGGCTGAGAACTACACGATCCTGGGCCTCGGCTAATCGCGAGCCCCTCGCAAGCCTCTTTTCAGGACCTTCTGCACCCCACACACACGCAAGGGCGGTTACCCCCCACGGGCACCGCCCTTTTCGCCCCCCTGATTGACACAAGACGCTCTTTCATACAATATTCCTACACGTATACCTACCTGTCCGGAAAAACGCCCGCCATCCTGAGGAGGGAATTATGAAGGACGCAATCGTTCCCCATCGCATTCAAATCCCGGAGAGCGCCCTGACCGACCTGGCACAGCGGCTTGCCCATACCCGCTGGCCCGATCGGGAGACGCCCGAGGACTGGTCACAGGGGATTCCGCTTGCCTACATGCAGGAAGTCGTCCGGTACTGGGCCTCGGAGTATAACTGGCGGCGATGCGAGGACCGGGTGAACAAGTTTGACCAGTTCAAGACGACGCTGGACGGACTCGGCATCCACTTCCTGCACGTACGCTCGCCACGAGAAGACGCTCTGCCGCTCGTGCTGACCCACGGCTGGCCTGGGTCGATCATCGAGTTCATGAAGGTCATCGAGCCGCTGGCGGACCCGGAGGGCCACGGCGGCAGCGGGGCGGATGCCTTCCACGTGGTCTGCCCTTCCCTGCCGGGCTTTGGGTTCTCTGACAAGCCGGAGGAGACCGGCTGGACGACCCAGCGTACCGCCCGCGCGTGGGCCGGGCTCATGGAACGCCTCGGCTACGAGCGGTACGTGGCCCAGGGGGGCGACTGGGGCTCGATGGTGACATGCGAGATCGCCCTGGCTGATCCGGAACACTGCGCGGGCATTCACCTCAACATGCCTGTCGTGTCGCCGGACCCGGAGACCATGAACGACTTGACGCCCCGCGAGCAGTCCGCACTCGAAGCGTTCCAAAACTACCAGGACTGGGATTCCGGGTACTCGAAGCAGCAGAGCACCCGCCCACAGACCCTGGGCTACGGCCTGGTAGACTCCCCTGCCGGGCAGGCCGCCTGGATCCTGGAGAAGTTCTGGGCCTGGACCGACAGCGACGGCCACCCGGAGAACGTGCTCACCCGGGACGAGTTGCTCGACAACGTGATGCTCTACTGGCTGCCAGCCGCCGGTGCCTCCTCGGCACGGTTGTACTGGGAGAGCTTCAACAAGATCAACTTCGACCCGATCCACATCCCGGTTGGTTGCAGCATCTTCCCCAAGGAGATCTTCGGATGTTCCCGGCGCTGGGCCGAGAAGAGGTTCACCCGTCTCGTGTACTGGAACGAACTCGACAAGGGGGGCCACTTCGCTGCCTTCGAACAGCCGGCCACCTTCGTCGACGAGCTGAGGAACTGCTTCCGCCACATGCGCTGACGGAACCGTGACGCCGGGCCCCCTGGCGCGGCCCTTCTTGCCGGCAGATCGAACAACCGAGAGAATCGAGAGCCTGCAGCAGTCGGATCCACGCTGCCTGTGAAGCTCAAGAGAGGGACAGGACCGGGACCTCTACCTGGACCGGCCGGCCGAGATCTGCCGCGCCCGCTTCTTTCGCTCCCGGCTCAGGGCATACCACGTCTTGCCCAGGGCCTCGATCACCTGGGGAGCAGGAATCGGGATTCTGTTCTTCACCGCCCATCGGCCGTAACACGGGGGCATTCTGCCCGTCTTGCGTGAGGGGTCCAATGTGACGTCCTCGACGATGAGACCTTCCTCGTCTCCCATCTGCGCCTTCACGGTGCCGTCCGAGTCACAGATGGTCGAGAGTCCGGGAAAGGCGGAATCCTGTTGGAGAAAGGGCAAGCCCGGCACGGGCGTCTGCCATCGGCCGCTCTTGTTGATCATGACCGCAGGCACGCCCAGCACGCCGGCGTAGTGGGATGCGAGTTCCTTCAGGCCGCGGTTGAAATCGTCCGCGTTCTTCCGGGAAACCAGGATGCTCGTCGAAGGGGTGGGCGCGGAGTGTGGCATCAGGAGCAGATCCACCGCGTGCTCACACATCATGCTCGGGATGTAGGCCAGCTGGTTCTCGTAGCAGATGCCGACGCCCACCTTCCCGAATTCCGTGCCGATGACGTGAGAGCCGGCGTCTCCCTTGACGAAGAAGGACTCGAACAGCGCGGAGGTCTGCTTCCTCACCCGGCCGGCTTCCTGCCCGTCCGGCCCTGTGAGCACGAAGGTGTTGAAGAAGTCCTCCCCCTCCGCCTCGAGAAAGCTGGTCCCGATCCAGACGCCTAACCTCTTCGCGTTCTCTCGCAGCCACACGACGGTCGGCCCCTGCTTCGTTTCCGCCCCTTCCCATATAGCCGTGGTGTAGACATACCCTGTCGGCATGAACTCGGGCAGGATGATCAGGCGGGCCCCCTTCTCTGCCGCCTGATCGACGAAGCGGGTCGCGCGCTCCAGATTGGCCTCGACCCGGCCGTTCTCCGATTCCATCTGCACCGCGGCCACCCGGATGGTCCTTGCTTCCTGTTCCGCCATTCTCGTTCTCCTGGTGTTCGCTGCGCTATTCCGGAGTGTATTGCGCCTTCAGCACCTTTTTGAGGATCTTGCCCGTGGCCGTGCGGGGCAGTTCCTCCGTAAAGAGCACCTTCTTGGGCACCTTGTACTTGGCGAGCCTTCCCTTGCAGAACTCGATCACGCTCTCCTCGCTGACCTCCTCGCCCGGCTTCGGAACCACGATGGCCATCCCGACTTCCCCCCACTTCTCATCCGGGATTCCGATGACGCCCACGTCACCTACCCGGTCGAAGCCCATGATCGCGTCCTCGAC